>NZ_JRMK01000016.1:0-44186 GCF_000972925.1 Mycobacterium sp. UM_Kg1
GGAGATGTGTATAAGAGACAGGATCTGGAGGATTACGCCGCCGCAGTCCCCTGGTACGAACGGCGGACTCAAATGGGGGGCTACGACGAAGAGGTCTACTTCTCGATGTACCGCAAAGCCGGCGCAATGGAGGTACTCGGCGAACCGTGGCCGGAAGTGCAGGCCGCCTACCTACGGGCCTGGGAGTTTCGGCCGACCCGCGCCGAACCGCTGTATTGCATCGCGTTCGCCTACCGCTCCGCGGGGCGCTACCAGCTCGGTCACCTCTTCGCCAGGCAAGCCGAGGAAATCCCGATGCCCGACGACAACCTTTGGGTCGACGCGGGGGTCTACAACTTCCGCGCGACCGACGAGCGCGCGGTGTGCGCGTCGTGGCTCGGCAACCACGACGAAGCCTTCATGCTGTGCCGGGACCTGGTGGCGCGCACCGAGGTCCCCGACGACGAACGGCAACGCATCGCCTCCAACCGCGATTATTCGGTTCCTGCCATGCTCGACGCAGCGTCGCAGTATCCGGAGGCGGTGGTGCACAACCTGGTTGGCGGGCCGCCCGACGCGCAGGTGACGCTCACCCTGCGCACCGGGCCTGACCGATCCGGTACCGAGCAGACCCTGAACTCGTTCCTGCACTGCTGCCTCGACGTGGCCCGCGTCGGACGCTTCGTGGCGATCGACACCGGCCTGTCAGGCGAAGATCGGGCGCTGCTGGCCCAGCGGTACCCGTTTCTGGAGTTCGCCGATCCGGGCACGGCGGCCATCGACGCGGTCGGCGGTCGCTATTGGCTGCGGCTGGACGCGGGCTGGCGGTTCTTCGCCCCGGAGAACTACATCGCCCGACTGACCGGCGTACTGCAGGCCGAACCACAGGTGTTCCAGGTCGGCGTCAACTTCACCGACGCGGTAAAGCTGACCGGCACCTGCGCCCCAGAGGACCTGGTGCGCCGCACCCCCGATGCGGGCCGTTACCTGTTGACTGACAGGGCGGCCACCGGCCCGGCGATGTTCGACACCACGCGACTGGATCACGTGAGCGGCACCGCCACTCTCGACGAAGTCCTCTGCGTCCTTCAGTAAGCCGACCGGCCGCCCGCCGCCGCGTCAGTCCTTGGCGTCGATCGCAGCGTTGAGTGTCGGGCTGGGCCGCATCACCGCCGAGGTCAGCGCGTGATCGGGTGCGTAGTACCCGCCGATGTCCACCGGCTTGCCCTGCACCACGCTCAGCTCGTTGAGGATGGCGTCCTCGTTCTTGTCCAGCACGTTCGCCAATGCGGCGAAGTGCTCGGCCAGTCCGGGGTCCTCGGTCTGCGCGGCCAGCTCCTCGGCCCAGTACTTGGCCAGGTAGAACTGGCTGCCGCGGTTGTCGAGCTCGCCGGTCTTGCGCGACGGGGATTTGTTGGCGTCCAGCAACTTGCCGATCGCCGCGTCCAGGGTGACACCCAGGATCTTGGCCGCCGAGTTACCGGTTTTGGCACCCAGGTCGTCGAAACTGGCCGCCAAGGCGAGGAATTCACCGAGCGAGTCCCAGCGCAGGTGGTTCTCCTCCACCAGCTGCTTGACATGCTTGGGCGCCGAACCGCCCGCGCCGGTCTCGTACATGCCGCCACCGGCCATCAGCGGGACGATCGACAGCATCTTGGCGCTGGTGCCCAACTCCAGGATCGGGAACAGGTCGGTGAGGTAGTCGCGCAGGATATTGCCGGTGACGGCGATGGTGTCCTGGCCGCGGATCAGCCGTTCGAGGGTGTATCGCATGGCCCACACCTGCGGCATGATCTGGATCTCCAGACCCTCGGTGTCGTGGTCTGCCAGGTAGGCCTTGACCTTCTTGCGCAGTTCGGCCTCGTGCGGACGCTCGGTGTCCAGCCAGAACACCGCCGTCATGCCCGAGGCCCGGGCCCGCTGAACGGCCAGTTTCACCCAGTCGCGGATGGCGGCGTCGGTGACGGTGCACAGCCGCCAGATGTCGCCGGCCTCCACCTTCTGACTCAGCAACACCTCGCCGGTGGCGAGGTCGACGATGTCGGCGACACCGTCCTCGGGCACCTCGAAGGTCTTGTCGTGGCTGCCGTACTCCTCGGCCTTCTGCGCCATCAGACCGACGTTGGGCACGGTGCCCATGGTGGCGGGGTCGAACTGGCCGTGGGTCTTGCAGAAGTTGATCAACTCCTGGTAGATCCGCGCGAAGGTCGACTCGGGGTTGACGGCCTTGGTGTCCTTCTGCCGCCCGTCAGCGCCGTACATCTTGCCGCCGGCCCGGATCATCGCCGGCATCGAGGCGTCGACGATCACGTCCGAGGGCGAGTGGAAGTTGGTGATGCCGTTGGCCGAGTCGACCATCGCCAGTTCGGGCCGGTGCTCGTGGCAGGCGTGCAGGTCTTCGATGACCTCCTCACGCTTGGAGGCCGGCAGCGTCTCGATCTTGCTGTAGAGGTCGACCAAACCGTTGTTGACGTTGACGCCCAGGTCGTCGAAGAGCTGCTGGTGTTTGGCGAAGGCATCCTTGTAGAACACCTTGATGGCGTGGCCGAACACGATGGGGTGGCTGACCTTCATCATGGTGGCCTTGACGTGCAGGGAGAACATCACGCCGGTCTTGCGGGCATCCTCCATCTGCTCCTCGTAGAACTCCCGCAGGGCGCGCACGCTCATGAACATCGAGTCGATGACCGTGCCGTCGAGCAGCGACACCTTTTCCTTGAGCACAATTGTCTTGCCGCTCTTGGTTTTCAGTTCCATCTTGACGTCGCGGTCACGGTCCAGTGTCATCGACTTCTCACCGTGGTAGAAGTCGCCGTGGCGCATGGTGGCGACATGGGTGCGCGACGCCTGTGACCACTCCCCCATGCTGTGCGGGTGCTTGCGCGCGTACTCCTTGACCGCTTTGGGCGCACGGCGGTCGGAGTTGCCTTCCCGCAGAACCGGGTTTACCGCACTTCCCAGGCACCTGGCGTAGCGGTTGCGGACGTCGCGTTCACGCTCGGTCTTGGGGTCTTCGGGGAAGTCCGGCAGCGCGTAACCCTTGCCCTGCAGCTCCTTGATCGCGGCGACCAGCTGGGGCACCGACGCGCTGATATTCGGCAGTTTGATGATGGTGGTGTCCGGCAGCAGGGTGCGGCGCCCGAGTTCGGCCAAGTTGTCCGGAACCCGCTGCTCCTCGGTCAACTCGTCGGGGAACTCCGCGAGGATGCGGGCCGCCAGCGAGATGTCACTGGGCTGCACGTCGATGCCCGCGGGGCCGGTGAAGGCCTGCACGATCGGCAGGAACGAGTAGGTCGCCAGCAGCGGCGCCTCGTCGGTCAACGTGTAGAAGATGGTCGGCTGGTCGGCGCACATGGCTGTTCTCCCGGCGTCAGGTTCGTGGCGAACGATCGTGTGCCGCGTTGTACACGGCGGCCCCCAGTATCGCGTACCTCTCCGGCGTGCACACCGCCGGTGAGTAACTGGCGACAGCTCCGGGGGATGCGATAAGATCCGTGGCGGTCATGAGTGCCAGCGCGAAGCCCCGGCTTGCTGGCCGGCAACCCTCCAACCGCGGTGGGGTGCCCCGGGTGATGACCGGGTTGAGTAGCCACCGTCGGCTACGCGGCAAGCGCGGGTCCGCCACAACGGGCCCCCCGAGTAGACAGGGGAACCTGATGCGTGCCTCATTGCGCCCGCTCGGCCGTTGTTGTTGTTGCTGATCCCAGACCCAGACTTGCTCTTCTGTCCAGCGATAACACCCCCGAGGAACCGATGACCGCCGACAACACCACCGACCCGACTGCGCTCTGGTCGTTCGAGACCAAGCAGATCCACGCCGGGCAGGCTCCCGACGCCGCCACCAACGCCCGTGCGCTGCCGATCTACCAGACCACCTCCTACACGTTCGACAGCACCGATCACGCGGCCAAGCTGTTCGGCCTGGAGGTTCCGGGCAACATCTACACCCGGCTCATGAACCCCACGACCGACGTCGTCGAACAGCGGATCGCCGCACTCGAAGGCGGGGTCGCGGCCCTGCTGGTGGCCTCCGGGCAGGCCGCGGAGACCTTCGCGATTCTGAACCTCGCCGGCGCCGGCGACCACATCGTGTCCAGCCCGCGCCTGTATGGCGGCACCTACAACCTGCTGCACTACTCACTGGCCAAGCTGGGCATCGAGACCACCTTCGTCGAGGACCCGGATGACCTGGACTCCTGGCGGGCGGCGGTGCGGCCGAACACCAAGGCGTTCTTCGGCGAGACCATCTCCAACCCGAAGATCGACCTGCTGGACATCCCGGGCGTGTCGGCCGTGGCGCACGAGCATGGTGTGCCGCTGATCGTCGACAACACCGTCGCCACCCCGTATCTGATCCAGCCGCTGGCCCACGGCGCCGACATCGTGGTGCACTCGGCCACCAAGTACCTGGGCGGGCACGGATCGGCGATCGGCGGCGTGATCGTCGACGGCGGGAACTTCGACTGGACCCAGGGCCGCCACCCCGGGTTCACCACACCCGACCCGAGCTACCACGGCGTGGTCTTCGCCGACCTGGGCGCCCCGGCGTTCGCACTGAAAGCCCGCGTGCAGTTGCTGCGCGACCTGGGTTCGGCGATCTCGCCGTTCAACGCCTTCCTGATCGCTCAGGGCCTGGAGACGTTGAGTCTGCGGGTGGAGCGGCACGTGGCCAACGCCCAGCAGGTCGCGGAGTTCCTGGCGGCCCGTGACGACGTGCTGAGCGTCAACTACGCCGGACTGCCCAGCTCGCCGTGGCATGCCCGGGCCCAGCAGCTGGCTCCCAAGGGCGTCGGCGGCGTGCTGTCCTTCGAGCTCGCGGGCGGTGTCGAGGCCGGGAGGGCGTTCGTCGACGCGCTTCAGCTGCACAGCCACGTCGCCAACATCGGCGATGTGCGCTCGCTGGTGATCCACCCGGCGTCGACGACGCACGCCCAGCTCAGCCCCGAGGAGCAGCTGGCCAGCGGTGTGACCCCCGGCCTGGTTCGGCTGGCGGTGGGCATCGAGGGCATCGCGGACATCCTGGCCGACCTGGAGCTCGGCTTCGCGGCGGCCTCGGCGCGCCTCGACGGCGCGTCGCTGGCGGCCCGTTGAGGCGGTCCCCGGTGACGGTCTCCGACGTGCCCAGGCAGCTCCTGCCAGCCGAGGGTGAGACCGGCGTGGTCGCCATCGGGTCGCTGACGTTGCAGAGCGGCGCGGTGCTCGATGACGTGCACATCGCGGTGCAGCGCTGGGGCGAGCTCTCGCCCCAGCGCGACAACGTCGTCATGGTGCTGCACGCATTGACCGGGGACTCCCACGTCACCGGGCCCGCCGGCCCGGGCCACCCCACCCCCGGCTGGTGGGACGGCGTGATCGGTCCGGGCGCCCCGGTCGACACCGACCGCTGGTGCGCGGTGGCCACCAACGTGCTGGGCGGCTGTCGCGGGTCGACCGGGCCGGGCTCACTGGCCCGCGACGGAAAGCCTTGGGGCTCCCGGTTTCCCGCGATCACGATTCGCGACCAGGTGCAGGCCGACATCGCCGCGCTGGCCGCGCTGGGCATCACCGAGGTGGCCGCCGTGCTGGGCGGTTCGATGGGCGGTGCTCGCGGGCTGGAGTGGATGGTGGGGCACCCCGACCGGGTGGGCGCCGGATTGCTGCTGGCTGTCGGTGCCCGCGCGACCGCCGACCAGATCGGCACGCAGAGCACCCAGATCGCGGCCATCCAGGCCGATCCGGACTGGCAGGGCGGCGACTACCATGGCACCGGCCGCAGCCCGGAAACCGGACTGGCGATCGCCCGGCGCATCGCGCATCTGACCTACCGTGGCGAGGCCGAACTGGACCGGCGATTCGCCAACGCCGCCCAGGACGGGGAGGACCCTGCCGCCGGCGGCCGCTACGCGGTGCAGAGCTACCTGGAGCATCAGGGCGAGAAGCTGGTGGCGCGGTTCGACGCGGGCAGCTACGTGACCCTGACCGATTCCCTGTCGAGCTTCGACGTCGGCACCGGACGCGGCGGGGTCGCCGCGGCGCTGCGGGGCTGTCCGGTTCCGGCGGTGGTCGCCGGAATCACCTCGGACCGCCTGTATCCGCTGCGGCTGCAGGCGGAACTGGCCGAGCTGCTGCCGGGCTGCGACGGGCTGGCGGTGGTGGAGTCCGACGCCGGGCACGACGGCTTCCTGCTGGAGACCGGTCGGGTCGGCGAGCTGATCCGGCACACTCTGGACCTGGCGAGCGCCTCCCGGGACCGCCGCCGGTGAGCCCGTCTGAGCCGGGCCGCCGCGACCGTTCGCTGTCGTTCGGTTCCCAAGCCGCCGCCTATGAGCGGGGACGCCCGTCGTATCCCCCGGAGGCCATCGACTGGCTGCTGCCGCCCGACGCCCGCGATGTCCTGGACCTGGGTGCGGGCACCGGCAAGCTCACCGCCCGCCTGGTGGATCGCGGCCTGAATGTGGTGGCGGTGGATCCGATCGCCGAAATGCTCGAAGTGCTGGCCAGCGCCCTGCCGGGGACCCCGGCGCTGCTGGGCTCCGCCGAGCAGATCCCCCTGCCCGACAACAGTGTCGACGCGGTGCTGGTGGCCCAGGCCTGGCACTGGTTCGACGCCAGCCGGGCCATTCCCGAACTGGTCCGGGTGCTGCGGCCCGGTGGCCGCCTCGGTCTGGTGTGGAACACCCGTGATGAGCGGCTGGGCTGGGTCAAGGAACTGGGCACGATCATCGGCCGTGAGGATGCCCGCGACGTGGTCGACGCAGGAGTGAGCCTGCCCGCGCCGTTCGGCGACATCGAAAGCCATCAGGTGGAGTGGACGAATTACCTGACGCCGCAGGCCCTGATCGACCTGGTCGCCTCCCGCAGCTACTGCATCACCTCCCCGGACGCGGTGCGCACCAAGACCCTGGACCAGGTCCGCAACCTGCTGGCCACCCATCCCGCCCTGGTCGGTTCCACCGGCCTCGCGCTGCCCTACATCACCGTGTGTACGCGGGCCACGCTGTCGGATTCCTAGCCCAGGCAGATATTTACGCTGGCCCAGTAGCCGGAGCCAAAGCCCTTCTCGCGACGGCGATTCCCGCTAGGCGCTGAACAGGTCGGCGAAGTCATCGGCGATCGACTGGAACGCGCTCATCACGCTCATCAGCTCGAACCCGATGGCTGTGGGGATCAGTCCGGCGTCGGCCGCGCTCGGCATTCCGATGGCGTTCGTCAGAGTGGTCAGCAGGTCGTCGCCGTTCTGGAATGCGTTGAAGAACATGCTGATGTTGTAAGCCGGCATGGTGGTCAGCAAAGCGTTGATGATGTCCGCGGTCGGCAGCAGCACCGAATACAGCGTGGAGGCCGCGCCGGAGAAGGTGTTGACGACGTCGAGCAGACTGGGCAGCGCGAAGTCCATCCCCGAACCGAGCGCATCGGCCGGGCTCCCGAACGACAGGTGCCCAAGGTCGTAGATGAAATCGTTGAAGCCATGCTGCGCGCCCTGCCACAGCGAGTTCAGCAGCGTCATGACGTCGATCTCCGGGAACACGCCGTAGGTGGTGAGCACATTCGCCGGGCCCTGGTCCCAGCCGCCATGGGTCAAGACGCCGTCGACGTAGGTGTCGACGTTGCCGTAGCCCAGGTCGACCAGGATTCGGGTGACGGGCTCCAGCAGGTCATACAGCGGCTCGCCGAACACCGGGATGGCGAGCAGGGGCTGCAGCAGCGGCAGGATCTCCGTCGGGATCATGTAGTAGTCGGTGTTGAGGGCGGCCGAGACGCCGTCCGGCAGCGTCAGGGGTCCGTCGTAGTTGGTGGAGCCCAGCAACAGCTGGGCGCTGTCGATGGAGTCCGGCCGGGTGTAGCCGGGGCCGTGTACCAGCGCGATTCCCAGTACGGCGTTGAGCGTCGACAGGAAGTTCAGCGGATAGCGCGGGAAGTCGGCGAACCCGTCGTATTCCGCGATGTAGATGTCGGTGGCGTACGGGGTGTCGGGCGTAGCCCCGTAGAAGTCGATCCCCATCGACGGGATGTACAGCGGTACCTCCGGGATGGCGAAGCGCGACAGCAGGCCACCGTTAGGGAACATCTCATTGGCGATCAGGACGAACGACAACTGGTCGGCGTCGGGAGCGTCGCCGGATTCGAGCAGCCGGCTCATCTCGACTGACGACAGCACCGCGCTCTGCGAGACGCCGTAGACCACCACGTTGTCGCCGTCGGCGATGCGGTCGCGAAGCGTCCAGTCGAGCATCCGCACACCCTGGTCGACCGAGGTGTCCAGCGGCAGGCTCTTGACGCCGGTTCCGGGGTACAGGCCTTCGGGAGTGAAGACGCCGTGCATGGTGTAGCCGTCGTAGCCGAGGTGCGAGAGGAATTGGTCGGCCCAGTGAAAGTCCCATCTCCCCGGGATGGGGGTTCCGGTGCCGCCCATAACCAGGGCGACGTTGTCGAGCAGCGTCACCTCCGCGGTCACCGTGCGCACCGCAGACGCCAAATCCGGCGTCATGATCGGGGTGGCGACCACCGCGGAGGCACTGGTCACGGCCACTGCCACAACTCCCAGGGAATGGGACGTGGAAATTAGCTTCATGGCGACCTCCGACAGGAGCGGGGACTGCTTATCGCTGGCAGCACCCTAACGCTCACACGATGAAAACCTGAAGCAAATCTGGATAAATCTCCGGCGAGCCGGGCTTTTCTCCGGTCCGATGGCCATGGTCCGACTTACGTTGCTCACTGTCCGTATCCGGAGCGGAAACACACCAAGATTCAAGCGGAGGGCGGCCGCATCCACGAACGGCGCCGTCAGTTCCTCGAGCACGTCGAAAACGCGGTGGTGGCCGCGCCAGCTGTCGCCGTAGGCAAACCGTGACCCGGCCGACTCGTGGCTGTGACGGCTTTGATGCAGGATTTCAACAACAACGTTCGGATACCTTCCGCGCACCGCTCGGCGCCGAACGACCGGACGGGGGACCCATGCGAGGCTTCGGGATCAGGGCGGGCGCGGTGGCCGGCTTGGCGGGCTTGATCGCCGCCGCGGGCTCAGCGGCACCGGCGCAGGCAAGCCCGGTCGACACCACGTTTCTGACCGATCTGGCCAGGGCCGGCGTCCCGGTGGGCGACCCTGCCGCCACGGCAGCGCTCGGCCAGTCCGTGTGCCCGAAGCTGACCGAACCCGCCGGCAAGGCGGCCTCGGTGGCCGCGCCGGTCACCGGCCTGGGGGGCGGGCCCGCCATGTCCCCGCAGATGGCGCGGATGTTCACCGAGATCGCGGTACAGATCTACTGCCCGCAGATGCTGTCCCAGCTGGCCAGCGGCCAGATTCCAGAGCTGCCCCAGATTCCCGGGATACCGATGGGTATCCCCGGCCTCGACGGCGCGTTCCCGCCCATCCTGGGCCGATAGCGCTGCCCGCTAGCCGGGCCCGGCTCCAGGTTTGAGGTAGCTGACCAGGCTGACGTCGAGAACTTCGTCGCTGAAGTAGTGCTCGCAGCCGCGCAGATACTTCAGGTACCGCTGGTAGACCTCTTCGGACTGGATCTCGATGGCCGCGGCCTTGTTGGCTTCCAGCGCATCGGCCCAGATTCCGAGCGTCTTGATGTAGTGCGGCCGCAGCGACAGCGCTTCGGGTACGACGAAACCGACCTTGCGGCCGTGTTGCACCATCATGTCCGTGGTGGGCAGCCGCCCGCCGGGAAATATCTCGGTGAGAATGAACTTGATGAACCGCGCGGTCTCGAAGGTGAGCTTCTTGCCCCGCGCGTTCAGCTCGTACGGGTGGTAACCGACGCTGCTCTGGATCGTCATTCGCCCATCGGTGGGCAGTATCTGGAAACACCGGGCGAAGAAGTCGTCATAGCGCTCGTGACCGAAGTGCTCGAACGCCTCGATGGAGACGATCCGGTCGACGGGTTGGTCGAACTCCTCCCACCCGTGCAGCAGCACCCGCCGCCGGCGCTCGGTGTCGACGGCGTCGAGCAGTCGTTGCGTGTGGGCGTACTGGTTCTTCGACAGCGTCAGGCCGATGACGTTGACGTCGTAGACCTCCAGGGCGCGCTTCATGGTCGATCCCCAGCCGCAGCCGATGTCGAGCAGCGTCATTCCCGGCCGCAGATCGAGCTTGTCGAGATTGAGGTCGATCTTGGCGATCTGGGCCTGCGCCAGCGACAGTTCCGGCGGCTCGAAATAGGCACAGCTGTACGTGCGCGTCGGGTCTTGGAACAGCGCGAAGAAGTCATCGGACAGGTCGTAGTGGGCCTGGACGTCGGCGAAGTGCGGCCGCAACGACCCGGCCGCGGGAGTGTCGGTCATCGCCGGCCTACTTCTGCAACGTGAACTGGTTGACGTCGATGTAGCCGGTGCGAAAGCCGTTGGCGCAACCGGTCAGATAGTGCATGTAGCGGTCGTAGACCTCCCGGCCCTGGATTTCCAGGGCCCGTTCCCTGTTGCTCTCCAGCGCCGCCGCCCAGCAGTCGAGGGTCCGCGCGTAGTGCGGCTGCAGTGAATGCCTGCGGGTCAGGGTGAAACCCGCTCGGGCCGCATGCTGCTCGACCATCTCGATGGTGGGAAGCCGCCCACCCGGGAAGATCTCGGTCACGATGAACTTGATGAAGCGGGCCATCGAGAAGGTCAGCGGCATGCCTCGGTCGACCATCTGCTGTCCGGTGAGCCCGGTGATGGTGTGCAGCAGCATCACGCCGTCGTCCGGCAAAGCGGCGTAGGCCATGGCGAAGAAGTCGTCGTAACGTTCATGCCCGAAGTGCTCGAAGGCACCGATGGACACGATCCGGTCGACGGGTTCGCCAAAGTTCTCCCAGCCCTCCAACAGCACTCGCCTGCTGCGTCTGCTGTCCATCGACGCGAACATGGACTCCACATGGGCCGCTTGATTTCTGCTCAAGGTCAGCCCGGTCACATGAACGTCGTACGCTTCCACCGCCCGGCGCATGGTGGCGCCCCAACCGCAGCCGACGTCGAGCAGCGTCATGCCGGGCTGCAGGCCCAGCTTGCCCAGTGCCAGATCGATCTTGGCGATCTGCGCCTGCTCCAGCGTCATGTCGTCGCGCTCGAAGTAGGCGCAACTGTAGGTCTGGGTCGGATCGAGAAAGAGCCGGAAGAAATCATCGGACAGGTCGTAATGGGCCTGCACGTCCTCGAAATGCGGTATCAGCTTCTTTGCCATGGCAATGTGCCTTCGGCCGGCAGCCGAAGGCGTCCCCCTCCCTGTACTCACTCAGGTGCTAGTACTTTCCGAACGCCAGTGCCACGTTGTGGCCGCCGAACCCGAACGAATTGCTGATCGCGAAGCGGTAGTCGCCTGTTCGTACGTCGGTTGCGACGACATCCAAGTCGATCTCGGGGTCCAGATGGCGCAGGTTGAGCGTCGGCGGGACCACGCCGTCCCGCAACGCCAGGACCGTGAGGATCGACTCCACCGCCCCCACCGCGCCGACCGAATGCCCCAGCGCCGACTTCGGTGCGTACACCGCCGGCCGGTGAGCTCCCATGGCGTTGTTGATCGCCTGCGCTTCGGCGAGGTCGCCGATTCGGGTTCCGGTCGCATGCGCGTTGATGTGGTCGATATCGGTGGCGGCCAGCCCGGCAAGCTCGATCGCCCGGGTGATCGCGTATCCGGCCCGCTCCCCCAGCGGATCGGGCGCCACGATGTGGTAGCCGTCCGAGGTGATTCCGGCACCCATCAACCGGCCCAGAATCGTGGCGCCGCGCGCCTTGGCGTGTGCCAATGTCTCGATGACCATCAACGCCCCCGCCTCGCCGAAGACGAACCCGTTGCGGGTGACGTCGAACGGTCGGCAGGCACCCGCCGGGTCGTCGTTGGACGTCGACAACACGATGCGCATCGCGGCGAATCCGGCGATGGGAACGGCCTCGATCTTGGTCTCGACTCCGCCACAGATCGCGATGTCCGCTTCGTCGTGGACGATGTTGCGCCAGGCTTGGGCGATACCCTCGGCACCGGAGGCACAGGCCGAGATCGGGGTGAACACACCGGCTTTGGCTCCGCGCTCCAGCCCGACTGCCGCGGCCGCCGCGTTGGGCATGTACTTCTGCACGCCCAGTGGCGAAACGCCTTTCATGCCGCTTTCGACCATGCCCTGGTATCCCCAGACCAGTTCCTCCGGCGAGCCGAGACCGGTGCCGATCGACACCAGCAGCCGGCGCGGGTCCACTTCCGGCGCGCCGGCATTCGCCCAGACCCGGCGCCCCAGGATGACCGC
The DNA here is from genome assembly GCF_000972925.1 of Mycobacterium sp. UM_Kg1. Lineage (NCBI taxonomy): Bacteria > Bacillati > Actinomycetota > Actinomycetes > Mycobacteriales > Mycobacteriaceae > Mycobacterium > Mycobacterium sp. UM_Kg1. The sequence continues at coordinate 12,180 of NZ_JRMK01000016.1, forward strand.
CATTTTCTGCAGATACGACAGTCGGTGCAGTTCCTTGCGGTTCAACTCGTGGTCGAAGTCCTCCAGCAGGTGCCCACCGATACGCACCGGCAGGTCGAACCGCTCGACGAAAGGGTCGTCGAGTTTGCGAATGCCGCTCTGGCCGTCCAGGAGTTTCTTCCAGGTCTCCTCGGCGTCGGGGGACAGCGCGGTCGTCATCGCGACGCCGGTGACGACGACCTCGGGGAGGCCGTTTCCGGTGGAAAGCCGGGTCTGTCGGGCCATCTGAGCGCCTCGCTTCCGCACGGCTACTTGGTCAAGAGGAACTGACCGACGTTGCTGATGCCCCTGCGAAAGAGGTCGGCGCAACCGGTCAGGTAGCGCAGATAGCGCTCGTAGACCTCTTCGGACTGGATGGCGATGGCGCGGTCGCGCTGGCCTCGCAGATTGTCCGCCCAGATGTCCAAGGTCCGCACGTAGTGATCCGGCATCAAGAACTCGTCCGCCAAACGGAAGCCGGCGTCCCGGGAGTACTCGTAGATGTCGTTGAGGCCGGCCATCTGTCCGCCGGGAAAGATCTCCCGGCCCAGGAAGCGAAAGAAGTGCAGATCGCTCATCGTCACTTTGATGCCGTGCTCGCGCCAATGGGTTTGGGGGTAGGTGAATATGCTGTGGAGCAACATCCGGCCGTCGTCGGGCAGAATCTTGCGGGCACGTTCGAAGAACGCCGGGTAACGCTCCTTTTTGAACGCATCGAACGCTTCGATGGTGAAGATCCGGTCGACCTTCTCGTCGAACTCCTCCCAACCCTGCAGTCGGGCCTCGGCACGGCGTTCGGTCTGCAGCGATGCCAGCTTGGCAGCGCTGCACGCGCAGTGACTGCGACTGAGCGTGATACCGATGACGTTGACGTCGAATTGCGTCACCGCCCGCACCAGACCTGCCCCCCACCCGCAGCCGATGTCCAGCACCGTCATCCCCGGCTCGAGGTCGAGTTTGCGTAACGCCAAGTCGTACTTGGCGTTCTGCGCTTCCTCGAGGGTCATGTCGTCGCGCTCGAAGTAGGCGCAGGTGTAGGCCATCGTCGGGTCGAGGAACAACGAGAAGAAGTCATCGGAGATGTCGTATGCCGCTTGGGATTCTTCGTAGTACGGCCTGAGATCGACCATCTGCCCCCTCCTCGCCTTCGAAAGATCTCTTATGCCGCTGTCTTTTCCATCGTGAACTGGCATACGTCGGTGTAGCCGTCGCGGAACAACTCCCGGCAACCCGTCAGGTACTTCAGGAATGTCTCGTAGGTCTGTTCGCCTTTGAGCTCGACGGCTTGGTCTTTGTGCGCTTCGAGCGCTTTGGCCCAGGTGTCAAGGGTGCGCACATAGTTCGAACCGATCATGTGGTGGCGGGTGATCGAGAAGCCGCAGCGGGTCGCGTGCTCGTCCACCGTCGATATCTGCGGCAGTCGCCCGCCGGGGTAGATCTCGGTCAGGATGAAATGGATGAAGCGCAGCAGCGACATCGTCTTCTTCAGCCCGCGCCGCTCCCCTTCTTCGGCGGTGGGCACCACGATCGAGTGCAGCAGCATCACACCGTCGTCGGGCAGCACGCGGTGGCACATGGTGAAGAAGTCGTCGTAGCGCTCATAGGTGCCCACTCCGTCGGCGAAATGCTCGAAAGCTCCCAGCGACACGATGCGATCCACCGGTTCGTCGAATTCCTCCCATCCCTGCAGCCGCACCTGTTTGGAGCGCGGGCTGTCCATTTCGGCGAATTTCTGCTCGCAATACGCCACCTGGTTTTCGCTCAGGGTCAGCCCGATGACGTTGACGTCGTACTTTTCGACGGCCCGCCGCATGGTGGAGCCCCACCCGGACCCGATGTCGAGCAGGGTCATCCCGGGCCGCAGGCCCAACTTGCCCAGCGCCAGGTCCACCTTGGCCATCTGAGCTTGTTCCAGCGTCATATCGTCGCGCTCGAAATATGCGCAGCTGTAGGTCATGGTCGGATCCAGCCAGAGCCGAAAGAATTCGTTGGAACGGTCATAGTGCGACCGGATGTGGTCGACATCCGGGGCCAGTTCGACATCGCTCATATTTTTTCCTCCGCTGGGTGCGGGCGTCGGGTCTGGGCGGGATGTCGTTGCGCCGTGATCGCGGGCCCCGGCACCCTCGCCGACACGGCCGACCGATACCGGACGACCGGGACACGGATTCCCCGGCGATGAAACAGTCAAACCCGGCACCGGCACTCAAATTGAGCGTGGCGGTGTCCGAATCACGCCCGGCGACAACAATTGTCGGGCCAGTAAATTAGGGTTAGCTGGTTCCGAGCGGGTCGATCGTCGCGGCCACATAGAGCATCACCGTCGCCGCCGTCGTCATAGTGGCGAAGTCCAGGCCCCGGTCGCGCAGCACCAGCAGACCTGCCCGGTCCTCGGACAGGACCAGTCGCAACACGGCCGCCACCCCGGTCCCGATTCCGATCAGCAGCGCGCCGCGCCGCCAGAAATTCGCCCCGGCCAGCACGAACGCCGCGGTGAAGATCAGACCGACCAGCAGGATCGGCCACTGCGCGGCGATCACCCTGCGGACAGCTGCGAACCTCATCGCGTGCTCTCGACCCGTTCCACGACGTTGGTCAGCAGGAACGCCCGGGTCAGCGGCCCCACCCCGCCGGGGTTGGGCGACACGTGACCGGCGACCTCCCACACGTCGGGGTGCACGTCACCGACCAGGCCGGCCTCGGTGCGCGACACCCCGACATCGACGACGGCCGCACCCGGTCGCACCATGTCGGCGGTCAGCATGTGCGGCACGCCGACCGCGGCGACGATGATGTCGGCCTGGCGGGTCAGCGCCGGCAGATCGCGAGTTCCGGTGTGGCACAGCGTCACGGTGGCGTTCTCCGACCGGCGGGTCAGCAACAGCCCCAGCGGGCGCCCCACCGTCACGCCGCGTCCGATCACCACCACGTGGGCGCCGGCTATGGGCACCTCGTAACGGCGCAGCAGGTGCACGATCCCGCGCGGCGTGCACGGCAGCGCCGCCGGAGTGCCGAGCACGAGCCGGCCCAGGTTGGTCGGGTGCAGCCCGTCGGCGTCCTTGGCCGGGTCGACCCGCTCGAGTGCGGCGTTCTCGTCCAGATGCTTGGGCAGCGGCAGCTGCACGATGTAGCCGGTGCACTCGTCGTTGGCGTTGAGCTCGTCGATGGTGTCGTTCAGCTGGGCCGGACTGGCATCGGCCGGCAGATCGCGCCGTATCGAGTTGATGCCGACCTTGGCGCAGTCGGCGTGCTTGCCGCGCACGTAGGCCTGCGAGCCGGGGTCGTCGCCCACCAGGATGGTGCCGAGCCCGGGCGTGCGCCCGGCGGCGGACAGCGCCGCCACCCGTGCCTGAAGGTCGACGAAAATCTCGTCGCGCGTGGCCTTGCCGTCCAACGTGATCGCACCCACGCCGCACATTGTGGCACGGCACCGCCGGCTTGCGGCTCGTCGTATGCACCCGCCCCGCGTGTTCGGCACCGCCAGTGCCGACAACACCGGCGGGCCACTTGTAGGCTCCCGCTATGGCTGCTCCCGACGTCTTCAGTCCCGCCAAACTCGGTCCGCTCACCCTGCGCAACCGGGTCATCAAGGCGGCGACGTTCGAAAACCGCACGCCTGATGCGCTGGTCTCCGATGACCTCGTCGAATACCACCGGCTGCCGGCCGCCGGCGGGGTGGGCATGACGACGGTGGCCTACTGCGCGGTCTCCCGCGGCGGGCGCACCTCCAACGACGGGCTGTGGATGCGCCCCGAGGCCATCGCCGGGCTGCGGCGGCTCACCGACGCCGTGCACGCCGAAGGTGCCCTGGCCAGTGCTCAGATCGGCCACGCCGGCCCGGTCGCCGACGCCCGCTCCAACGGCGCGCGCGCCCTGGCCCCGGTGCGGTTCTTCAACCCGATCGGCATGCGCTTCGCCAAGAAGGCCACCCGCGACGACATCGACGAGGTGATCGCCCAGCACGCCGACGCCGCCCGCTACGCCCTCGACGCCGGGTTCGACGCCGTCGAAATCCATCTCGGCCACAACTACCTGGCGAGTTCGTTTCTCAGCCCGCTGATCAACCGCCGCTCCGACGAGTTCGGCGGATCGCTGGCCAACCGGGCCAAGGTCGCCCGTGGCATCGTGGCCGCGGTACATCGCGCGGTCGGCGGCCAGATCGCGGTGACGGCCAAGCTGAACATGACCGACGGGGTCCGCGGAGGGATCAGCCTCGACGAGGCGCTGACCACCGCGAAGTGGCTGCAGGACGACGGCGGTCTGGACGCGTTGGAGCTGACCGCCGGCAGCTCGCTGGTCAATCCGATGTACCTGTTCCACGGCGACGCCCCAGTGAAGGAGTTCGCCAAGGTCTTTCCACCGCCGTTGAGCTGGGGCATGCGACTGACCGGCAAGAAGTTCCTGCGCTACTACCCCTATACCGACGCCTACCTGCTGGACCACGCCCGACTGTTCCGCGCCGAACTGTCGATGCCGCTGATCCTGCTGGGCGGCATCACCAACCGCGCCACGATGGATCAGGCCATGGCCGAAGGCTTCGACTTCGTCGCGATGGCCCGGGCGCTGCTGGCCGAGCCGGACCTGGTCAACCGGATCGCCGCCGAGCCGTCGACGAAGTCGGACTGCATCCACTGCAACCGGTGCATGCCGACGATCTACCGGCGCACGCAATGCGTCATTACCGGCGCACCGGACGCAACTCGCTAGAGTTGACTCGATGAGTCACCCAGCCCCGCCGGTGCTGACCGTCCGCTACGACGGGTCGCAAGGCACGTTCTCCGCTGGCCACGACGTGGTCATCGGGCGTGACCTGCGGGCAGACGTCCGTATCCCCCATCCGCTGGTCTCGCGAGCGCACCTGCTGCTGCGCTTCGAACAGGGCAGGTGGCTCGGGATCGACAACGGCTCATTGAACGGCATCTACGTCAACGGGCAGCGGGTGCCGGTCGTCGACATCCGCGACGGACAGGCCGTCAACCTGGGCAACCCGGACGGGCCCCGGCTGTCCTTCGAAATAGGCCGGCACCAAGGCCACGCCGGCCGGCCTCCGCAGACCGTCTCCCTTCAGGTTCCGCAGCCGGGCATCGCGCGCCCGGGCCGGCCGGCGCCGGTACCGAACCGGCCCGTGCCGGCCGAGCACGCGCCCTACGCCGAGCCGCGCTCGGCCGGGCATGTTCAGCCACCGCCCTACCGGCCGCCGACCGGCCCGGCACCGTACCCACCACCGCCGGCACCGCCACGGCCACCGGCCTACCAGCCCGCTCCGCCGGGCCCGGGCGCAGACGCCGCACTGCGCCCCGGCTATGTGCCCCCCGCGCCCCCGGCGCCACCGGCAGAGCCGTTCGGGCCGCACCAGCCGGCCACCCGGATGGCACCGGTGTCGTCGACTCCCCCGGATGCGGGCAACCTCGCCACCCGGATGGTCGACATCCTGCGCCCGTCGTCGGCCGCGGCGCCGAACGCGCCGGCCGGGGCGCTGACCATCGGCCGTGCCACCGACAACGACATCGTGATCTCCGACGTGCTGGCCTCCCGGCACCACGCCATGCTGGTTCCCACCCCGCTGGGCACCGAGATCCGGGACAGCCGCAGCATCAACGGAACATTCGTCAACAGCGTCCGGATCGGCTCGGCGATCCTGACCGAGGGCGACATCGTCACCATCGGCAACGTCGACCTGGAGTTCACCGGCGGCACCCTGCAGCGGCGCACCGAAGCCGCCGGGCGCGCCGGCGGCCTGGAGGCCCGCGATCTGTGCTTCGACGTCGAAGGCGGCAAGCGCCTGATCAACGACGTGTCGCTGACCGCCCGGCCGGGCACCCTGACCGCGATCATCGGCGGCTCGGGGGCGGGCAAGACGACGCTGGCCCGGTTGATCGCCGGCTACACGCGCCCCAGCAAGGGGTCGATCACCTTCGAGGGCCACAACATCCACACCGAGTACGCATCGCTGCGCAGCCGGATCGGGATGGTGCCCCAGGACGACGTGGTGCACCGCCAGTTGACCGTCAACCAGGCGTTGGGCTACGCCGCCGAGCTTCGGCTGCCGCCCGACAGCAGCCAGGCCGACCGCGACCAGGCCGTGGCGCGGGTGCTCGAAGAACTCGAGCTCACCAAGCACGCCGACACCAGGGTGGACAAGCTCTCCGGCGGTCAGCGCAAGCGGGCGTCGGTGGCTCTGGAGCTGCTGACCGGCCCCTCGCTGCTGCTCCTTGACGAACCGACATCGGGCCTGGACCCCGCCCTGGACCGCCAGGTGATGCTGATGCTGCGGTCCCTGGCCGACGCGGGCCGGGTGGTGCTGGTGGTCACCCACTCGACCTCCTACCTCGATGTGTGCGACCAGATCCTGCTGATGGCACCCGGCGGCAAGACCGCGTTCATCGGTCCCCCCGACCAGGTGGAAAGCGCGCTGGGCACCCGCAACTGGGCCGACATCTTCGCCAACGTCGGCGCCGACCCCGACGAAGCCAACCGACGCTTCCTGGAGCGCGAAGGCAATCGGCGCGCCGCCCCGGACCCGGCCACGCCCCCCAGTGATCTGGGCAGCCCACCAGCCACCAACGTGCTCAAACAGCTGTCGACCATCGCGCGCCGCCAGATTCGGCTGGTGATCTCCGATCGCGGCTACTCGGTCTTCCTGGCGCTGCTGCCGTTCATCGTCGGCTTGCTGTCGCTGACTGTGGAAGGCAGCCACGGACTGGGGATGCCCGGACCCGACGCGCCCACCGAGCCGCGCTATGTCATGGTGCTGCTCAACATCGGCGCGGTGTTCATGGGCACCGCGCTGACCATCCGAGATCTGATCGGCGAACGGCCCATCTTCAAGCGAGAACAGGCGGTGGGCCTGTCGACCACCGCCTACCTCCTGGCCAAGGTCGCGGTGTTCTGCGCCTTCGCCACGGTGCAGGCCGCCATCGCGACCACCATCGTGGTGCTGGGCAAGGGCGGGCCGACCCAGGGCGCGCTGCTGCTCGGCAGCGCGAACTTCGAGCTGTTCCTGACGGTCGCCGGGACCTGCGTGGCTTCGGCGCTGCTCGGCCTGCTGCTGTCGTCGTTCGCGCAGTCCAACGAGCAGATCATGCCGATGCTGGTGGTGTCGATCATGTCGCAGCTGGTGCTGTCCAGCGGCATGATCCCGGTCGGCGGCCGGATGGGGCTCGACCAGTTGTCCTGGCTGACCCCGGCGCGCTGGGGTTATGCCGCGGGCGCTTCGACGGTCGACCTGAACACGGTGGTCAATGTCCCGCAGGTGCCCAAGGACCAGTTGTGGAACCACACCACGGGCACCTGGCTCAAGGACATGGCCATGATCTGTCTGCTGTCGGTGCTCTACACCACCGGGGTGTGGTGGAAGATCCGGCTCAAGCGCTGAGTCAGGGCCGAGCTGAAGCCTGCGGCGCCAGCGTCGACAACGCGTATTCGCTGATCGCGATGAGGGCGTCGCGGGCCGACCGGGGGTCGCGCGCGTCCACGCTGATCACCGGGATGGCGTCGGGCAGCGCCAAAGCCTGGCGCACCGCGGCGGCCGGGTAACGCGGCGCGCCGTCGAACTCGTTGACCGCGATCAGAAAAGGCAGCTTGCGGTGCTCGAAGAAGTCGACGGCGGCGAAGCTGTCTTCCAGCCGGCGGCAGTCCACCAGAATGATGGCGCCGATCGCGCCGCGGACCAAGTCGTCCCACATGAACCAGAATCGGCGCTGGCCGGGTGTACCGAACAGGTACAGCACCAGGTCGTCGGCGAGCGTGATGCGGCCGAAATCCATCGCCACGGTGGTGGTCCGCTTGTCCGGCGTGGCCTCCAGGCCGTCGACACCGAGCGAGGCGTCGGTGACCAGCGCCTCCGTGCGCAGCGGCATGATCTCTGAGACCGTGCCGACGAACGTGGTCTTGCCGACTCCGAATCCGCCCGCGATGACGATCTTCGTCGAGGCCGCGCCTTTCGGGGCTGCCGGCCCGTCCGAGCGCCTCCCTGGGGGCCTATCCGAGGGCTCGTAGGCCACGAAGCGTCCTTCCTATCAGGTCTCGGCGTTCGTCGCGGGTGGATGACTCGGTCAGTGTGGCACGCACCCGAAGGTATCCCGACGTGACCAGGTCCCCCACCAGGACGCGGGCCACCCCCAGGGGCAGGTTCAGCCGAGCGGAGATCTCGGCGACCGACGGAGCCGCCTGACACAGTTCGACGATCCGCCCACGGGGATCGCTGAGCGGCCATTGATGGGGCTGGGCCGTCGGCAGTGCCTGCACCGGGGCTTCCAGCGGCAAGGGAACGTCGGTGTGGGTTCTGCCGGCGGTCAGCGTGTAGGGACGCACCAAGTTGGCCTCAGGTTCGGGCTGCGGCGCGTCCCGGCGCGCCCACCCCGCGGGGCTGTCCGTCATCATTCACCGGCACCTCCCGCGGGGGCTCCCCGCGACGGGGCCACACGGCGCGACGACTGGACCACTGCTCCGACTCGTTCCACCAGGATCGCCATCTCATAGCCGATCTGCCCGATGTCACTGGATGTACTGGCCAGCGTCGCCAGGTGCGAGCCGTCCCCGACCCGCATCAGCAGCAGGTAGCCGTGCTCCATCTCCACCACCGACTGCAACACCCGGCCGCCCTCGAACAGCTGGGATGCACCGGTTGCCAGGCTGGCCAGGCCGGACGCGACGGCGGCCAACTGGTCGGCCCGCTCGGTGGGCAGGTGCTCGCTGGCCGCGACGGTCAGGCCGTCGACGGACACCAGCACCGCGTGCGACACCCCGGGGACCTCGCGGGCGAAGTTCGACACCAGCCAATCCAGGGAGGCGTCGGCGCTTCGGCGGTGTCCGGTGGGGTCGGTGGGGAAAGTCATCGCTGGTTCTGTCCCTGGTCGGTGCCGGGGCCGTGGTCCCGGACGTGCGATCGAGCGGCCCGGACCCCGCCGAAGTGGCTGTTGATCGAAGCGCGGATCGCCGCGGGATCGCGTTCCGGTGGCTCGTGAGCGGGTGCGGCGGGCGTGCCGTTGGATGTTACCGGCTGTTCGGGATCACCGGGATCGGGTGCCGGGGCAGGGGTGCCGGTGGTGGCCGTCGGCGGCTCGTCTGCCGTGGCCGAGCCGGGAACCAGCCGGGCACCGGGCTCCCGGACCGGAAGGCCGTGTTCGGTGCGGGCAGTGACCGGCACGTTCTCCGCATCGGCCGCCACCGACCAGCCGTGGTCCCACACCGTCTGCCAGTCCAGGTCGGCGCGCAGCCCGGGCTCGTTCGGGTCGATGCCCGCGGACTCGGCGAGCATCCGCTGATAGATCGAATCGGATTCTGGGGCGGTTCCGCCGGCCTTGGCCCGGGCCGCGAAAAAGCCCGACGTGTCGGCGGGAGCGAACCTCTCGCCGGCCGGTTCCGGTGGGCGCTGCGGCTCGGGCGCTTCCGCGGCGGCCTCCTCGTCGGGCTCCCACCAGGTTTGCGGCGGCTCAGGGCGCGCCTGCGGTGCGGCGGCCGGCGGTGGCTGCGCGGGACCCGCGGTGATACCGCTGGACCCCGGAGTGCGCTGCGGCAACAACGACGGGCCGGGTTCGGCAACCGCGACCTGCGCACCGTGCTCGTCCGGCTCGGGCTCCGGTGTGGGCATAGGCGGTGGCGGCTCGGCGAAGCGGTGCTGCGGTGCGCCCGGCGCCGGCTGCGCGGGCGGCGCCTCGACGGGCCGGGTGGTCAGCAGGTGCGAAGGCAGGTACACCTCGGCGGTGATGCCGCGGGCCCCCTGCGACGCCGGGAACAACCGGACCTCGATCTGGTGCCGGGCCGCCAGGCGGGAGATCACGAACAGGCCCATGTGGCGGGCGTTCTCCGGGCTGAACTCACCGCCGGCCGCCAGGCGCATGTTGGCCATCCGCAGGTCGGCGTCGGTCATCCCCAATCCGGCGTCGACCACCTCGACCACCACCCCGCCGTCGTTCTCGAAACCGGCGACCACCCGCACCGGCTCCGTGGGCGCGGAGTACCGCAGCGCGTTGTCGATCAGCTCGGCCAGCAGGTGCACGCAGTCGGCCGCGGCGGCGCCGATCACGGTGGCGTCGGGCACCAGCACCGTCTGCACCCGCTCGTAGCCCTCCACCTCCGAGGCGGCCGCGCTGATCAGGGTCGCCAGCGCCACCGGCCGGCCCCGTTCGTGCGGCGCCCGCGCACCGGCGAGCACCATCAGGTTCGCGCCGTTGCGCCGCATCCGGGCGGCCAGATGGTCGAGGCGGAACAGGCTCTCGAGCCGGTCCGGGTCGTCCTCGTTGCGCTCCAGCCGGTCGATCAGGGCCAACTGCTGGTCCACCAGCGACCGGTTGCGGCGCGACATCGTCTCGAACATCTCGTTGACCAGGCGCCGCAGCCGCGCCTCGTCGCCGGCCAGCAGCAGCGCCTGGGCGTGTAGTTCGTCGACGGCATGGGCGACCTGCCCCACTTCCTCGGTGGTGTAGACGGGCAGCGGGTCGGGGTCGCGCTCCGGGCCGGACTCACCGGCCCGCAGCCGGGCGATCTCCTGCTCGAGGTCGGAGTGGGCGACCTTGAGCGCGCTGTCGCGCAAGGTGCGCAGCGGGCGCACCAGCGAGCGGGCCCCCAGCCACACCGCCAGCAGCGTGGCGGCGATCGCGGCCAGCACCAGCACGATGTCACGCATGGCGGCGGCGCGCCGGTCGGCGGCCCGATCCTGCACCGCCGAGGTCACCGCCACGGTGTTCTCGCTGATCAGCCGGGCAGCGATCTGGTCGGTGGTGCGGATCGAGTCGCGCAGCACCGGGTTGTTGGGCAGCACCTGCTCGGGGTCGGACATGATCGACAACCGGGTCACCAGCTGCTGCTGCAGCGACTTGGCGTCCGGGGAGTCCACGCCGAGCACCTCGGTCATGCCGAACAGGGTTGACGGCTCGGTGCCGGCCAGCGTCATCATCGAGCTGCGCAGCTCTGGGTCGGGAAGCTCGCCACCCCGGTTGAGCAGCAGTTCCTGCAGCATCATCTGGCCGCGCGCTCCCACGGCACGGCTCAGCGCCGCGGTCTGGGCCCGGATGCGCTCGCTGTCCACGCGCACCGACCCGTTGATGGTGTCCTCGGCGGTCAGCAGGATCGGCGCGTAACCGGTCACCTCGTCGCGCAGCCCGATACCGGTGGTCGACACCTGACTCAGCAATGCCTGGCCGCGCTCGATGAGCGTCTGGACCCCGGACCGCACATCGGTTGCCACGTCGGTGTGCGCCAGTCGCGAGCCGAGCTCGTACTTTCGGTTCTCGAAGTTCTTCCGGGCCCCCTCGGTGTCCCCGTCGGAGGAGGCGGCCACCAGCGCCTCGCCCAGCGCCGACATGTAATTGGTGATGGCGGGGATCATCTGGGCACGGTCGGCGACCAGCCGGAGCCCGCTGGACTCGGCGAGCGCGTCAGAGACCCGCAACCCGCCGAACAGCCCGGCCAGGGCCAGCGGCAGCAGCGCGATGGCGAACACCTTCCACCGCACCGGCCAGTTGCGCACCGACCACCGCGACGGGCGTCTGACCGCCGCGGCCTCCGGCGTGTGAGCGCCCTCGGCTGATTCCTCCTGGGTCTGGCCCACCCCGTCCGGGTGGTCAAAGAGTGTCACCGGTCGGCGGCCAGTTCGCCGGCCGCGCGGCTGAGATTCACCGTCTGCGCCTCATTCATCGGACTCTCCGGACATCGCACCCGCCCAACGTGTTGCGGTGTGATTCACGGCATAGCAATGCCGACGAGTATGACAGTCAGCCGTAGGCATGACCAGAATTTTTACTGAACAGAACACCGGCCGAGACCTGCGCGTGTCTTGCCCGAGTCCGGTCGAGCAAACACTCCGACGGGCTGTCATGATCAACGCCATGATCCGGGTGCTGTTCTATTCGCCCCGCATTCCGCCCAACACCGGCAACGCGATCCGGATGGTGGCGGCGACCGGTGCCGAACTTCATCTGGTGGAACCCATGGGTTTCGACCTGTCCGAGCCGAAGCTGCGGCGGGCCGGTTTGGACTATCACGACCTGGCCTGGGTGCGGGTTCACCCCTCGCTGCCGGCAGCGTGGGAGGCGCTGGGGCCGGCCCGGGTGTTCGCGTTCACCGCGGGAGCCCACACGCCCTACACCGACGTGCGCTACTCCCCCGGCGACGTGTTGATGTTCGGCCCCGAGCCCACCGGGCTGGACGAGGCGACGCTGGCCGACCCCCGCATCACCGCGCGGCTGCGCATCCCGATGCTGGCCGGGCGGCGCTCGCTGAACCTGTCGAACGCCGCCGCGGTCGCGGTCTATGAGGCGTGGCGCCAGCACGGGTTCACCGGCGGCATGTGAAGCCGGGAGTCACCAGGTGTCGAAGTGCGCCACCTGCTCGGCCGGCAGCCGCTTGGCCGGTTTGAAGTCGGTGCCCTTGGTGTAGGCGATCGGGAACAACCCGCCCTGGCTGTAGCCCTCGTACGGGATGCCGAGGATCTCGGCGGCCTGCTGCTCGCCGTCGCCGAGCAGGTGCAGGGTGGTCCAGCAGGAGCCGAGTCCGCGGTTGCGCAGCGCCAGGCAGTAGCTCCACGCGGCCGGGAACAGCGACGCCCAGAATGAGGCGCTCAACCCCAGCGACCCGTTCTCGGGCTTGCCCTCCAGGCACGGGATCATCAGCACCGGCACGTCCTGCAGATTCTCGGCCAGGTACCGGGCAGATTCGCTGATGAGTCCCATCCGCTCGCTGCGCACATCACCCTCGCCGTAGTCGGGTTTGATGCGGTCCAGGTAAGGCAGGGCGTTGGCGCGGTAGATGTCGGCGATCGCCTGCTTCTTGACCGGGTCGGTGATGAACATCCACTGCCAGCCCTGGGCGTTGGATCCGGTGGGCGCCTGCAGGGCGATCTCCAGACACTCCATCAGCACTTCGCGGGGAACCGGCTTGTCGAGATCGAGGCGCTTGCGGACCGATCGCGTGGTGGTCAGGACTTCGTCTGCGGACAAGTTCAGGTTCATGTCGGCAGACTACCGCCAGGGGCCGAACATGTAGTGGCTGCGAGATTTTCCGCCCTTTTTCGTACCCCTACCGAAAATCCCGGGACCGCGAACGCACGGCCAGCTCCAGGGCGCCCAGCCGATCGGCCAGCACGGTGACCGCCCCGCTGGCGTTCTGCACCCGGCCGCGGATCAGCAGCGCCGTCGCGGTCTGGGCCAGCCGTCGATACCGGGCCCACACCCCCGGTGTGCACAGCACATTGACCATCCCGGTCTCATCCTCGAGATTGATGAACGTGACCCCGCGGGCGGTCCCCGGCCGTTGCCGGTGGGTCACCGCTCCGGCCACCAGCACGCGGGTACCGTCCGCGACGGCACTCAGGCCGCCGGCCGCAATCACCCCGAGTGCGTCGAGATCCGCGCGCAGGAACTGGGTCGGGAAGCTGTCACAGGAGATCCCGGTGGCCCATACGTCGGCGGCGGACAGCTCGATCTCGCTCATGCCGGGCAGGGCCGGGGTGTGCGTCGCGACACCCACCCCGGGCAGCCGGTCGGGACGCTGCCCCGCCGCCGACCCGGCCGCCCACAGCGCCTCCCGGCGTGACAGCCCGAACCCGGCGAACGCCCCGGCGGTCGCCAGCGCCTCGACCTGTGGCACTGAAAGCTGAACCCGCGCAGTTAGATCCAGCATCGACGCGAACGGACCGTGGGCCTGGCGGTCGGCCACCAGCCGCTCGGCGAGGTCGGTGCCGATGCCCCGCACCGCACCCAGCCCGAGCCGGACCTGCGTTCCGGCCTCGGCCAGGGTCGCGTGCGCCAGGCTGGCGTTGACATCCGGGCGATGCACCACCACGCCGTGCCGGCGGGCGTCGGCGACCAGCGACTGCGGTGAGTAGAAACCCATCGGCTGTGCCCGCAGCAGCGCGGCGCAGAACGCCGCCGGGTAGTGCAGCTTGAACCAGGCCGAGTAGAACACCAGCGATGCGAAGCTCATCGCGTGACTCTCCGGAAATCCGTAGTTGGCGAAGGCTTCCAGCTTCTCGTAGATCCTCATCGCCACCTCGCCGGTGATGCCGTGGCACTGAGCCATGCCGTCGTAGAACCGGTCGCGCAACCGGCGCATCCGCTCCGGTGATCGTTTGGAGCCCATGGCCCGGCGCAGCTGGTCGGCCTCGCCCGCGGTGAACCCGGCGCAGTCGACCGCCAGCGTCATCAGCTGTTCTTGAAACAGCGGAATTCCCAGGGTTTTGCGCAGAGCTCTCTCCATACACGGATGCTCATAGGTCACCGGGTCGATACCGTTGCGGCGACGGATGTAGGGATGCACCGAACCGCCTTGGATCGGCCCGGGGCGAATCAGCGCCACCTCCACCACCAGGTCGTAGAACACCCGGGGGCGCAGCCGTGGCAGGGTGGCCATCTGCGCGCGCGACTCGACCTGGAACACCCCGACGGTGTCGGCGCGCGCCAGCATCTCATACACCGCCGGCTCGGACAGATCGATCGCGGCCAGATCCACCTCGACGCCGCAATGCTGTGCCACCAGGTCGATCGCATAGTGCAATGCCGACAGCATTCCCAGGCCAAGTAGGTCGAACTTCACCAAACCGATTGCCGCGCAGTCATCTTTATCCCACTGCAGCACGCTTCGCCCGGCCATCCGAGCCCACTCCACCGGGCACACGTCGGCAATCGGGCGATCACAGATCACCATGCCTCCGGAGTGGATGCCCAGGTGCCGCGGCAGATCGGCGACCTGGTCGGCCAGCTCGATCACCTGTTCGGGGATGCCCTCAAGATCGGAGTCCTCCCGGCCAGGCCGGCCCCATCGGCTCAGCCGCTTACTCCAGGCGTCCTGCTGCCCCGGCGAATAACCCAGCGCGCGGGCCATGTCCCGCACGGCACTGCGCCCCCGGTAGGTGATGACGTTGGCCACCTGAGCGGCGTGGTCACGCCCGTATTTGTCGTAGACGTACTGGATCACCTTTTCGCGCTCGTCGGACTCGATGTCGATGTCGATGTCGGGCGGACCGTCACGGGCCGGGGACAAAAAGCGCTCGAACAGCAGCCCGTTGGCCACCGGATCGACCGCCGTGATACCCAGGGCGTAACAGACCGCGGAGTTGGCCGCCGACCCCCTGCCCTGACAAAGGATTCCGCTGCGCCGACAGAACTGGGTGATGTCGTGTACCACCAGGAAGTATCCCGGAAATCCCAGTTGGGCAATGACTTCCAGCTCGCGTTCGATCTGGGCGTAAGCAGCCGGCGCGCGCCCGGGCGGGCCGTAGCGCCCGGCGGCGCCGTCCAGGGTGAGCTGCCGCAGCCAGCTGTCCTCGGTGTGCGGGTCCGGTACGGCAAACGGCGGCAGCCGTGGGGCGATCAGCATCAGCGGAAAGGCGCACTGTTCGCCGAGTTCGGCTGCCGCCGGCACCGCCGCCGGATGCGCCGCGAACAATCGGGCCATCTCCGCGCCGGAGCGCAGGTGCGAGCCGCCGAGCGGAGCCAGCCGGCCGGCGGCGGCGTCCAGCGACTGGCGCGCCCGCACCGCGCCCAGCGCCATTGCCAGCCGGCCCCGCTCCGGCCGGGCGAAATGCGCGCCGGTGGTGGCCACCAGGCCCACCCCGAACCTGGGCGCCAGGCCGGCCAGCGCGGCGTTGCGCTCGTCGTCGCACGGTTCCCCATGCCGGGTCAGCTCCACGCTGACCCGCGCCGCGCCGAACCTGTCCACCAGGTCGGCCAGCGCAGCGGCGGCCGCGTCCGGGCCGCCGGTGGCCAGCGCATGACGGACGTGCCCTTTACGGCACCCGGTCAGAATGTGCCAATGCCCGCCTGCCGCCTCGGTCAGCGCGTCCAGATCGAAACGCGGCCTGCCTTTTTCGCCGGCCAGATGGGCGGCGGCGATCTGCCGCGACAACCGCCGGTAACCCTCCGGACCGCGGGCCAGCACCAGCAGATGCGGGCCGGGTGGATCCGGGTCGTCGGTCCGGGCCTTGAGAGAAGGGGAGGCAGCGGCGGGTCCCAGTGACAACTCGGCGCCGAACACCGTGCCGATCTCCAGGCCCGCGGCCTGCAGTTCGGCAGCCGCCTCGGCAAACCGCACCACCCCGTACAAACCGTTGTGGTCGGTCAGCGCGATCGCCCGCAGACCCAGCCGTGCGGCCTCGGCGACCAGCTCCTGCGGGGTGCTGGCGCCGTCGAGAAAGCTGTATGCCGAATGCGCGTGCAGCTCGGCATAGGGCACCGTGGGCCCGGCCGGCCGGATGCGCTCGACCTGCGGGTTCGACGTACCGAGATGCGCTGCCACATCACCCGTATCACCGGTGTGACGAGGCTTACCATCGAGCACCCGCTCCATTTCCGCCCAGCTCGGCGGCCCACTGCTCCAGCCCACACCCCTCAGGATATCGAACGTATGTGCGAAAACGGACCCGCTGGGTGTGAAAAAGAACTTTGATGCACTAATCTGTGTCAGATTCCGGCACGATGCGAAAGGGCCACTGCATTCATGTTCGGCGCTGTCAGACGCGCGTGGTTACCCCTGCTCATCGTCGTAGTTCTCGCGGTAGGGGGGTTCACTGTGCAGCGAGTCCGGGGCTTCTTCGGAGCCGACGACAGCAGCAGTTCCACCGTGCCGTTCGAGGACACCAAACCGTTCCATCCCAAGGTCGTGGTCTACGACATCTTCAGCCCGGACGGGACCTACGCCGACATCAACTACCTCGACCTCGACGCCACGCCGCAGCGGCTCGACGGCGCTCCCCTGCCGTGGTCGCTGACCCTGTCGACCACCAACCCCGCGGTGAGTCCGAACATCGTCGCCCAAGGTGACGGCACCACCATCGGCTGCCGCGTCACCATCGACGGGGAACTCAAAGAAGAACGCATCTCCAGCAGCCCCGTCAGCGCCCAGACCTTCTGCATTGTGAAATCCGCATGAGCGACCACACCGGCTCCGACACCCCCACCGACACGCTGCCGGTCACCCAACCGCCCAAGCGGGGCGGGATTCCGGCGTGGATCCGCCGGCTGGCGGTGCCCATCATCCTGGCCTGGGTGGCGATCACCGTGCTGGTGAACGTCATCGTGCCGCAGCTCGACGAGGTCGGGAAGATGCGGGCGGTGTCGATGGCTCCCCACGACGCTCCGTCGATGATCGCGATGATGCGCATCGGCAAGGTGTTCGACGAGTTCAAGTCGGACAGCTCGGGCATGGTGGTCATCGAAGGCGACCAGCCATTGGGTGATGAGGCACACCAGTACTACGACGAGTTGGTCGCCAAGATGGAGGCCGATCACGTCCATATCGAGCACGTCCAGGACTTCTGGAGCGACCCGCTGACTGCTGCGGGGTCGCAGAGCCCGGATGGCAAAGCCGCCTATGTCCAGGTGTACATGGCCGGCAATATGGGCGAGACCCTGGCCAACGAGTCGGTCGAGGCCGTACAGAAGATCATCGCCGAGACCCCGGCCCCCGAGGGGGTGCACGCCTACGTCACCGGCGGGGCCGCCCTCAATGCCGATCAGCACATTGCCGGCGACAAGAGCCTCAAGCTCATCACCGCGCTGACGTTCGTGGTGATCATCACCATGCTGCTGAGCATCTACCGGTCGATCGGCACGGTGCTGTTGGTGCTGGGCATGGTGGTCTTCGAGCTGAGCGCGGCCCGCGGCGTGGTGGCCGTGTTGGGCTACTACAACATCATCGGCCTGTCGACGTTCGCGGTGAACCTGCTGGTGACCCTGGCGATCGCCGCCTCCACCGACTATGCGATCTTCCTGCTCGGCCGCTACCAGGAGGCCCGAGCGCTCGGCGAGGACAAAGAGTCCGCCTTCCACACCATGTATCACGGCACCGCCCACGTGATCCTGGGCTCGGGGCTGACCATCGCCGGCGCGACCTTCTGCCTGCACTTCACCCGACTGCCCTATTTCCAGTCGCTGGGCGTGCCCCTGGCGATCGGCATGATGGTCGTGGTCCTCGCGGCGCTCACCTTCGGCTCCGCGGTGGTGGCGGTCGCCAGCCGCTTCGGCATGCTGGAGCCCAAGCGGGCCATGCGGATCCGCACCTGGCGGCGCATCGGGGCGATGATCGTGCGCTGGCCGGGACCGGTGCTGGTGGCCACCACGGCGGTCTGCCTGGTCGGGCTGCTCACCCTGCCCGGGTATCGGACCAACTACAACGACCGCGACTACCTGCCGGATTATGTGCCGGCAAACATCGGCTACGCCGCTGCGGACCGGCACTTCTCCCAGGCCCGGATGAGTCCGGAACTGCTGATGATCGAGACCGACCACGACCTGCGCAACCCGGCCGACTTCCTGGTGATCAACCGGATCGCCAAGCGGGTGTTCGAGGTGCCGGGCATCGGGCGGGTGCAGACCATCACCCGGCCGCTGGGCACGCCGATCGAACACACCACCATCCCGTTCGCGATGAGCATGCAGGGCACCACCCAGCAGCTGAACATGAAGTACATGCTCGACAGCATGAAGAACATGCTCAAGATGGGCGACGACATGCAGGTCTCCATCGACAGCATGAAGCAGATGCTCGAAGTCACCCGGGAGATGTCGGCGACCACGCACAGCATGGACGTCAAGATGCACGAAATGCTCGACGACATCCAGAAGATGCGCGACTCGATCGCCGACTTCGACGACATGTGGCGCCCGATGCGTAACTACTTCTACTGGGAGCCGCACTGCTTCGACATCCCGATCTGCTGGTCGATCCGGTCGATCTTCGACGTGATGGATGGCCTCGACCAGATGACCGAGGATTTCGAGCGGGTGCTGCCTGACATCGACAACCTCGACCGGCTGATGCCGCGGATGCTCGAGATCATGCCGCCGATGATCGAGACGATGTCGAATATGCGGGTCACCCAGCTGAAGATGCAGTCCACCATGGAGGGCCTGCAGCTGCAGATGGAGAAGATGATGGAGGGCCAGAACGCCATGGGTAAGGCGTTCGACGAGTCCAAGAACGACGACTCGTTCTACCTGCCCCCGGAGGCGTTCGACAACCCCGACTTCAAGCGCGGCATGAAGATGTTCCTGTCCCCCGACGGGCATTCGGTGCGGTTCATCATCTCCCACGAGGGCGACCCGATGTCCGAGGAGGGCATCTCGCACGTCGCGCCGATCAAACACGCCGTGCACGAAGCGCTCAAGGGCACCCCCCTGGAGGGCGCCAAGGTCTATCTCGGCGGCACCGCGGCCACGTTCAAGGACATGAAGGACGGGTCGAACTATGACCTGATCATCGCCGGCATCGCCTCGTTGTGCCTGATCTTCATCATCATGCTGTTGATCACCCGCGCGGTGGTGGCCTCAGCGGTGATCGTCGGTACGGTGCTGCTCTCGCTGGGCACCTCGTTCGGGCTCTCGGTGCTGATCTGGCAGCACATCATCGGCCTGCACCTGCACTGGATGGTGCTGGCGATGTCGGTGATCGTCCTGCTGGCGGTCGGTTCGGACTACAACCTGCTGCTGGTCTCCCGGATGAAGGAAGAGCTGCACGGCGGTCTGAAGACGGGCATCATTCGCGCCATGGGCGGCAGTGGCTCCGTCGTCACCTCGGCGGGCCTGGTGTTCGCATTCACGATGATGTCGATGGTCGTCTCCGAACTGAAGGTGATCGGTCAGGTGGGCTCCACCATCGGGCTGGGTCTGCTCATCGACACCCTGGTGATCCGGTCATTCATGACGCCGTCGATCGCCGCCCTGCTGGGCCGCTGGTTCTGGTGGCCGCAACGGGTGCCCTTGCGGCCGTCGCCGACGGCGCGGCAGGTCGCGGCGCTGCGCGCGGAGACCGAACCCGTCTCGGTGAGCTGAGGGGTCGGTCAGACCGGCCGCACGACGATGACCGGGGCGTGTGCCGACTGCACCACCTCCTGGCTGACCGAGCCCAGCAGCATGCCGGTGAAGCCGCCGCGGCCATGGCTGCCCACCACCACCAGCTGGGCCGCCCGCGACTGGTCGATCAGCTGGTCGGCGGGCCGGTCGTCGACCACCACCCGACGCACGGTGACGTCGGGGTAGCGCTCCCGCCAGCCGGCCAGCCGCTCAGCCAGGGCCAATTCGCTTTCCGACGCCAGCACGGCGGTGTCGAGGCCGGGAAAGTCCATCAGTCCGGTGTCGTGCCAGGCATACACCGCGATCAGTTCCACCCCGCGCAGCGATGCCTCTTCGAACGCCAGCGCCGTTGCCGCCTCCGACACCGGCGAGCCGTCGATGCCGACGACCACCGCAGCGGTGTCGGAGTGCTGATGGTCTTCGTGGATGACCGCGACCGGGCAGTGCGCGTGCCGCACCAGTGACGAGCTGACCGAGCCGAGCAGCAGGCGGCGCACCCGCCCGTACCCGCGGCACCCGACCACCAGGCAGGCGGCCTCGCGGCTCATGTCGACCAGCATCGGGACGGTGGAACCCACCACGATCTCCGCGGAGACGTGCGTCGCCCCGGCCGCCGCGGCGATCTCGGCGGCCTCCCGCAGGTGTCGTTCGCCTTGGTCACGCTGCCATTCGGTGTAGCCGGACGGCATCGGTGTCTCGGGGAACGTCATCACCACCGGGGAGGCCAGCACGTGCACCAGAGTCAATGGCAGGTTGTGCAGCGCGGCGTCGCGCGCCGCCCAATCGACGGCCGCTGCCGACGACGGCGACCCGTCGACACCGACCAGGATTCCGGGAGTGGACGACATCGGGCGCTCCTTGTGTTCCGGGACCTCTCTAGACCCCTACCACGCTAATCGGAGCACGGCTATGGCACCGTGGTGGACATGGTTGGCATGTCGGTCACGATCGACCCGCGCCGGCATGACGCGGTGCTGTTGCGCCTTGACAGCGGCGTCGACACGGCTGCGTTGACCGAGCGACTTCGACGCGCCGGCGTGCGGGTGGGTGCGGACCCCGACTGCTGCGACAGTCCAGACGCCGAACTGGTGGCCGCCGCCGCCGAGCTGGCGGTTCGGCCGGGCCGGTGCGTGGTGCTCACCGACTCCGAATCGGTGGTAATCGCCGCTCACAGTGCCGGATTCGCGCTGGTGATCGGCGTGGGGTGTGGTGGCGGTGACGCAGTGGTCGCTGATCCGAGCGCGGTCGACGTGCGTACCGGCGATCGGCCGATGTCGGCGTTGCCGGATGCGACCATGGCTGCGGAGTTGCACGACCTCGATCATCCCGCGGTGTTCTTCGATTTCGACGGCACGCTCTCCGACATCGTCGACGATCCCGATGCTGCCCGGCCGGTCTCCGGCGCCGTGGAGGCACTGGCGGCCTTGGCCGCCCAATGCCCGGTCGCGGTGCTGTCCGGTCGCGACCTGGCCGATGTACGGAGCCGAGTGGGGCTGGACGGGATCTGGTATGCGGGTAGCCACGGCTTCGAGCTGATCGGGCCCGACGGGGCACACCACCAGAACGACGCCGCCGTCGATGCGGTCCAGATACTGGCTCACGCAGCCGTTTTGCTCACTGAGCAACTCGGTTCCATCCCGGGAATCATGGTGGAAAACAAGCGGTTTGCGGTCGCCGTACACTACCGCAACGCTGCCCGAGATCGGGTCGGACAGGTGTTGGCGGCGGTGCGTGAGACCGGTCGGCGCCACGGACTTCGGGTCACGACCGGGCGCGAGGTGATCGAGCTTCGCCCCGAGATCGACTGGGACAAGGGCCGTACACTGCACTGGCTGCTGGATCGGATGCCCGGAGTGAGGACACCACTGTTTCTCGGCGACGACATCACCGACGAGGACGCGTTCGATGCGGTATCCGAACTGTCAGGTGCTGGAATAGTGTTGCGACACAACGACGACGGCGATCGCGCGACCGCCGCCCGGTATGCGCTGGACAGCCCCGCACAGGTCGCCGAGTTCACCGCGCGGCTGGCGAGTCGCCTGGCAGGCTGAGCACACCGCCCGGTCCGCCGGCCAGCAGCCAGGGCCTCGCGTTGTCATGGTCTGCGCGGCGGTGAGCGCCCAGCCGGTAGGCAAGGGCGGCCACCGCCGCGAGCAATAGCACCGTCACCTGACTGGATCAGCGCGGCGGTTCAGGCGGTGTTGCGGGCCCCGCAGGAGGTGGCGGCCCCCAGCCCGGAGACGGCGGCACTCCTCGCCCGGGGTGTTGCGGAGCTTCCCCCTCTGGGGGCTGCGGTGCTCCTCGCCCGGGGTGTGCCGGCGCGCCCCACCCCGGCGGAGGCGGCGGCGGCGGTCCCCACCCTGGCGGCGGAGGCGGCGGTCCCCACCCCGGCGGATGCGGCGGCCCCGGCGGCCCCGGCGGAGGTGGCGGCGCCGGCCAAAGAGGCGCGGGGGCAGCGAGCGGGATTGGGGCAGCGGCCAATCGGCCAGGACCACCCACGCCCAACAGCCCCGCACAGCCCGCGACGGCAAGGCCACCGACGATCAGGCCGCCGAGACCGGCGGCGACCGGGGCGAACCACGGACGATTGGTCACCGGCCGCGCCGGCTTGTCGGGTGATGGCGTCGGGTTAGGGGTCAACGTGGGATTAGGCGGTTCAATGCGTTCCGGCACTTCGATGTGTTCCGGCACTTCGATGCGTTCCGATTCAGTCATGGTGTCCTCCGTGCGTCGTGCACCGCTGCAATGCCAAGGTCTGTACTGCCCTACCAACGTTGCGCCACAATGCTGAAGCCCAGCTGAAAAGATGGGCCAGGGCCTCGATTGCTCAGCTCCGCCTCAGCGATCGAGCGGTCACAATGGCAAGGTGCACAACAACGCACCCAGGGTGCTGGTGGTTGAGGACTCCGACGCGATCCGCGAGACCGTGGTGGCGGCGCTCGCCGACGCCGGCTTCGTCAGCGAGGGTCGAGTCGACGGCCGCGGCCTGGAGCACGTATTGCCCGCGTTCCGCCCGGACTTGGTGGTTCTCGACGTGATGCTGCCAGGCCGGGACGGGTTCACCCTGATCGATGTGGTGCGCGGCTACGGCGACACCGGAATCATTCTGCTCACCGCCAAAGACGCACTTGAGGACCGACTGCGCGGGCTGGACACCGGCGCCGACGACTATGTGATCAAGCCGTTCGAATTGGCAGAGCTGGTGTCCCGTATCGCAGCGGTACTGCGACGACGCGGGCGGGTGGCGTCTGCGATACAGATCGGCGACTTGGTGGTCGACATGGAGGCCGGGGTGGTGAGCCGTGCGGGTGCCGTGATTGAGCTGACGGGCACCGAACTCAAGCTGCTCGGCTACCTCGCCGAGCAGCGCGGCCGAACAATGAGTAAGGATCGGATCCTGACGGCGGTCTGGGGCTACGACGCCTACGACGCCAACCTTGTCGAGGTCTATGTCAGCGGACTACGTCGCAAGCTGGAGGCGCACGGACCGCGGATGCTGCACACCGTCCGCGGTGTCGGCTACCAGTTGGCGCCAGCCCGCCCATGAGCACACCCACACCATCGTTGCGCCGGCGAGCAACGGTTGCCACGGTCGGCGTGATCGCAGCACTGTTGGTCGTGCTGGGCGTGGCCGGCGACCAGCTGGTCGGCGCACAACTCAACCGTGACCTACGGACCAGGCTCGACAACACGGCCGTCCGTGCCACCAATCTGGTCGACGCCGGGGTGAGTCCAGCCGCTCTTGTCACCCAATTACAGGGCCAAGACATCCGGGTACAGGTAGTCGCTCCGGATGGCACCACCTACGGCGACCTGACCGTTAGGCCCGCCCCACCACCGCCACCACCGCCACCACCACCGCCGCGCCATCACTGGCCCCCGCACCCGCCCGGCGGGCCGCCACGACCGCCATCACCGCCGCCCGGCGAATGGACCAGCACCACAGTGACCCGCCCGCTGCCGGACGGTTCAACACTCACCCTGGTGGCCGACACCTCGGCTATCAGCGCCCGCCATTCGGAACTGCGGTACGACCTACTCGTCGGCGGCGCAATCGGGCTCGGGTTGGTCGCGTTGCTCGTCAGCCTCGCCGCCGCTCGGGCACTTGCTCCCTTGCAGCGAATGACCACGACTGCGCAGCTGATCGCCCACGGCGACCGGGGCCGTCGACTCCGCCCGGATCGGCCACACACCGAGCTCGGACAGGCCGCCGCCGCGTTCGACGGCATGCTCGACGCTCTGGAAAACGCCGAACGCGAAGCGCGTCAAGCCGCAGATTCCGCGCAGCGCGCCGAGGCCAATACCCGTCGTTTTCTCTCCGACGCCGCACACGAGCTGCGCACTCCGCTCGCCGGGATCCAGGCCCTGGCACAGCAACTCGCCGCCAACACCGGAAATGCCGCTCGCAGAGGTCGATTCGCGACATTACTCGCGGCCGAAACCCGCCGCGCCGCTCGGCTGGTCGCTGACCTTCTTGATATAGCGCGCATCGACGCCGGGGCGGCGCTGCGCTGCGAGAACGTCGACTTGGTCGAGATCGCGGCCGCCGAAGTCGAGCGTGCCGCGATGCTGGCCCCCAACCTGACTGTGCGCCTCAACGGGGACGGTCAGACATTGCCGGTGCATGCCGACCCACAACGCATCGCGCAGATCCTGACCAACCTGCTGGACAACGCCTGTCGGCACACCCCGCAGGGCGGCGAGATCACCGTGCACACCGGCCGCTGCGAACACCACGCCGAAGTGACCGTCACCGATACCGGTCCTGGGATTCCCGACTCCGACTGCGAGCGGGTGTTCGACCGACTGGTCCGCCTCGACGACGCGCGTAACCGCGACTCCGGGGGTGCCGGTCTGGGCCTGCCGATCGCCAGGGCACTGGCGCAGGCGCATCACGGCAGCCTTGAGTGTCTGCCGAGGCAAGCCGGCGCAGCATTCCGGCTCAGCGTGCCGCTGGCACACGAGAAGGACCAGCAGAACGGCTAGGAATACCTAAGCGCCTACGGATCTTCGTCGTCTTCCTGGTCGCCGGAATCGTTGTGGCTCAGTAATTTTTCCGGATGGTGGTAGTGGTTGGTGCGGGGTTGGCCGTGGTCGAGGTGCGGTGGGGGCAGGGTTTGGGTGGTGCCGTTGGGGGTTTTGCGGGTCTTCCAGCCTCCGGTGGTGATGAGTTGATGGTGGGGGCCGCAGCGCAGGCTCAGTTCGTTGATGAGGGTGCGCCCGGTTTTGGCGTAGTCGGTGTCGTGGTGGACTTCGCACAGGTAGCCGGGTACGGGGCAGCCGGGGTGCGAGCACCCGCGCTCTTTGGCGTACAGCACAATCCGTTGCCCGGGCGTGGCCAAGCGTTGGTGTGAAACAAGGCGAGCTCTTTGGCGCCGTCGTAGATGCACAGGTAGTGGTGGGCGTGTGACGCCAGGGCGATCACGTCACGCATGGGCAGCCAGGTGCCGCCGCCGGTGTGGGCTTTACCGATGCCGGCCTGCAGCTCGGCCAGAGTGGTGGACACGATGAGGGTGGCGGGTAATCCGTTGTGCTGGCCGAGTTCTCCGGAGGCCAGCAGGGCGCGGCCCATGGCGGTCAGGGCGTCGTGGTTGCGTTGGGCGGCGCTGCGGGTGTCGGTGTCGATGGCGGCTTGGCTGGGGGTGCCGCCGGTGCACGGGGTCTGATCGTGGGGGTTGCACATGCCGGGAGCGGCCCAGCGGGCCAGGACGGCGTCGAGGGTGGCGCGGGCCTGGGGATCCAGATGGCCCGTGATGGGGGTCATGCCGTCACGGTCTTGGGGCCCGAGTGTCAGGCCCCGACGTTTGGCGCGCTGCTCGTCGGTGTAGTTGCCGTCGGGGTGTAGATGGTCGGCCAGGCGTTGGGCGAGTTTGGCGAGTTGCTCGGGCCGGTACTGGCCTGCCAGCTCGGTGAGGTGGCGTTCAGCCTGGGTCAGTGTGCCGGCATCGATGTCACTGGGCAGATAGCCGAAGAACGAGCGGATCACCGCGATGTGCGCGGTGCCGATCTGCCCGGCGCGTTGGGCTGCCGCCACCGCGGGCAGTATCGGTTGCAGGGGTTCGCCGGTGAGGGTGCGGCGGTCGCCGAGTTCGGCGGCTTCGGTGATGCGGCGGCCCGCCTCACCCCGGCTGATCCGTAATTCCTCGGCGAGTATCCAGCGGGATTTGCCGCCCAACTCCGCCGGGTCAGTGGCGGCGAGCCGGTTGACCATCGGGTGCTCGACGGCGGGAAGGCGCCGCCGCAGCCGCTCGCACCGGCGCAGCAGTGCCAGACACTCCCGTGGCGTCAGGGCATCGAAGTCCAGTTCCAGCGCACGATCCAGGTCAGCCGAAAGCGCGTCGAAGACTTCAACGATCGCTTCCCGGCCATTCGAACGCATGTGCTAATGCTAGCGTCGACCCCCGACAAACCGCCGAAGCTGTCCACAGCCTAAAACCACTGTTACACAAGTGATCACAGTGGCAAGCAGGCCAAAAAATATCAGTCCCGGTATTCCACCGCGCCGTCATCAAGCACCACCCGAGGGTTGGCGCCGTCGGGACCGGCGGCCTCGGTACGGAACACCGCTTTGCCCGGCTCGGTCCGCCAGATCGAAGTGGTCAGCGTCTCCCCCGGGAACACCGGATCGGTGAACCGCGCCGAGATGGCGCTGACCCGGCCGGCGTCGCCGTCGCCGAGTTCGGCGACCAGCGCTCGACCGGCGAAACCGTAGGTGCACAGCCCGTGCAGGATCGGCTTGGGGAAACCGGCCAGCGTGGTGGCGAACCACGGATCGCTGTGCAGCGGGTTGCGGTCGCCGGAGAGCCGATAGAGCAGCGCCTGGTCCTCACGGGTCGCATATGCCACGCGGGAATCCGGTTCGGAGTCGGGGATCTGCGGCGCGACCGCCCGCTGCCCGGGTTCCCCGCCGAAGCCGCCGGCTTTGCGGATCACCAGGGTGGTCAGCGTCTCAACGACCAGCTCGGACGTCTTCGAATCGGTGCCGCGCGCCCGCAGCATCACAACGGCGTTCTTGCCCTCGCCCTTGTCCTGGATGTCGGCGACCTCGGCCACCACCTGCAGGCTTCCGGCGGGCGGAAGCGGCGCGAACAGTCGCACCTCCTGGGATCCGTGCAGCAGCAGCGCCGGGTTGAAGGTGCCGATCTTGCCGGCGGCGGCAAAGCCCATGCAGCAGATGACGGCATAGGTGGGCAGCACCTGCTGCGGGGTGTCATGGCTGTTCTCGGTGGTGAACGCCAGATCAGCAGTTCCGGCACCGACCCCGAGCGCATAGAGCATGGCGTCGCGCTCGGTCCATGCGAATGTCATCGGGTCTGCGGTCGCGCCAATGGCCGTCGGGTCCAATGCCACGGATTCTCCTCACGTCGGACGAATCGGCCCCACCATTTCAGCAGAACCTGTCCCGTCAGCGCCATCCACACGGCAGGCTGTCGGCATGGGGAAAGGCATTCTGAACCGCGGCGGGACCCTGTTCGCACTGCTGGCGGCGGCGCTGGCCGCAGTGCTGGTGCTCAGTGGCTGCTCGGGGACATCGCATTCGCGCAACATCACGCTGACGCTGATACGCCATGCCGAATCGGAAGCCAACGCCGCCGGAATCCTCGACACCTCGGTACCCGGACCCGGGCTGACCGACAAGGGCCGGGCTCAAGCCCAGGAGATGACAAATCAGCTCTCGCGCAACCATTACGACGCTGTCTACGCCTCCTCGATGGTGCGCACCCAACAGACCGCCGCGCCGCTGGCGCGCGAGCTTGGGCGTCAGGTGCAGATCCTGCCGGGGCTGCGCGAGATCAGCGCCGGGTGGTTCGGCGACAAACCCAACTCGATCGCGCACGCGCCGTATCAGCTGGCCCCGCTGGCCTGGATTCACGGTGAGCGGACCGCAACCATCCCCGGCTCGATCGACGGCAATCAGTTCAACGACGAGTTCGGCGCCGCGGTCCAGCAGATCTACAACGCCGGCGACAAGAATCCCGTGGCGTTTTCCCACGGGGCGTCCATCGCCACCTGGACTCTGATGAACGTCCGCAACCCCCGCGACGAGCTGCTCATCGACCACCCGCTGCCCAACATCGCCAAGGTGGTGATCACCGGCAGCCCGACCACCGGCTGGACGCTTGTGGAGTGGGACGGCATTCGCGCGTTCTCCCCCGCGTCCGCTGCGCGGCGGTGATCGGCGCCGGCCCGCTGTCGACTCTGCTGTCGACTCCACTGTTGACGTAGCTCCCACGACCGGTAACCATGACCGGTATGCATTATGTCGTTACCGGCGGTACCGGGTTCATTGGGCGGCGAGCAGTGTCGCGTCTGCTGGAGACCAGGCCAGAGGCCCAGGTGTGGATGCTGGTGCGCCGCGCCTCGCTGGGCCGCTTCGAAGCTCTCGCCGACGACCAGGCGTGGGGCGAGCGGGTCAAACCGCTGGTCGGCGACCTGACCGCCGAGAACCTTGGGCTGAATGACACGGCGATCGCCGAACTCGGCGACATCGACCACGTGCTGCACTGTGCGGCCATCTATGACATCACTGCCGGCGCGGCCGAACAGCAGGCAGCCAACGTCGAGGGCACTCGCGCGGTGATCGGCCTGGCGAAACGCCTGGGCGCCACCTTGTCGCACGTGTCGTCGATCGCGGTCGCCGGCGATTTCGCCGGCGAGTTCACCGAAGATGATTTCGACGTCGGCCAGGAGCTGCCCACGCCCTATCACCAGACCAAGTTCGAGGCTGAAGCGCTGGTGCGCTCAGCATCGGGACTGCGCTACCGGGTATACCGGCCGGCGGTGGTGGTGGGCGATTCCCGCACTGGCGAGATGGACAAGGTCGACGGACCGTACTACTTCTTTCCGCTGCTGGCCAAGCTGGCCGCACTGCCCCGGCTTACCCCGATGGCGGTACCGGACACCGGACGCACCAACGTCGTTCCGGTCGACTACGTCGTTGATGCGTTGATCGAGTTGATGCACGCCGACGGATACGACGAGCGCACCTTCCACCTCACCGCGCCGCGATCCATCGGACTGCCTGATATCTATCGGGCCGTTGCCCGAGAGGCCGGGCTTCCGCCGCTGCGCGCCACGCTGCCCGCCGCGGTGGCGGCCCCGGTGCTCAACGTCGGCGGACGCACCCGGGTATGGCGCAACATGGTGGCCACCCAGCTGGGGCTTCCCGCCGAGGTGCTCGATCTGGTGGAACTGCGGCCCACGTTCATCGCCGACGCCACCCGCGCGGCGCTGGGACAGCGTGTCCGGCTGCCCGAGTTCAGCGACTACGCACCGAGGCTGTGGCGGTACTGGGCGCAGCATCTGGATCCCGACCGCGCTCGCCGCGACGATCCGGCGGGCCCGCTGGTCGGCCGGCACGTCGTCATCACCGGGGCGTCCAGCGGTATCGGCCGGGCCTCGGCCATCGCGGTCGCCGAGCGCGGCGGCACGGTCTTCGCGCTGGCCCGCAGCGGCTCAGCGCTCGACGAGCTGGTGGCCGAGATCCGGGCCGGCGGGGGGCAGGCGCATGCCTTCACCTGTGACGTGACCGATTCGGCATCGGTGGAGCACACCGTCAAGGACATTCTGGGCCGGTTCGGGCATGTCGACTACCTGGTGAACAACGCCGGCCGGTCCATTCGCCGCTCGGTGGCCAGTTCCACCGAGCGGCTGCACGACTACGAGCGCACGATGGCGGTCAACTACTTCGGTGCGGTGCGCATGGTGCTGGCGTTGCTGCCGCACTGGCGGGAACGCCGGTTCGGCCACGTCGTCAACGTCTCCAGTGAAGGAGTCCTGGCGCACAGTCCGCGCTACAGCGCCTACGTGCCCACCAAGGCGGCGCTGGATGCGTTCGCCGACGTGATCTCGACCGAGACCCTGTCCGAGCACATCACATTCACCACCATCCACATGCCCCTGGTGGCCACTCCGATGATCGCGCCGACGGGCAAGCTGCTCCCGGTCGGGGCGATCAGCGCCGAGCACGCGGCGGCCATGGTGGTACGCGGCCTGATCGAGAAGCCGGACCGGATCGACACCCCGCTGGGGACGCTGGCCGAAGCCGGCAACTACTTCACCCCCCGGTTGGCGCGCCGGGTGCTGCACCAGGTCTACCTGGGCTACCCGGACTCGGCCGCGGCGCGCGGTGTGGCACTGCCCGAAACCACGCAAACCGCTGCGGCACAACACAGTCGACAGATGGCACGCAGACCCAAGCGGCCGTCGCGGGCGATCCCCCGGGTGCGGGTGCCCCGCCCGGTCAAACGGGCGGTGCGGTTGGTTCCGGGCGTGTACTGGTGAATCTGCGCTCGTGACACTGCCCGTCTTCGCCGACTGCTGCGTCGGCTGACCCGCCATGCCGCGCCGCGGTAGCCCTGCCCTCCGCCGCGAGCGTGAAATCAGGGCGATTTTCGGGGCGGATTCTCGCCGTGATTACACGCTCGGCGCAGTGGGCTGACACCGCCGCACCGGCCCCGCCGAGTTATTCGTAGACCCCCTCCAGGTACCACCGCCGCAGCCGGTAGCACAGCAGGAGCGCCTGCCCAGACCCCGCGCTCGGTGGCCCATCCCCCAGCAGCACCTGGACCCGGGCGGTGCGCCCCGACCCCGGACCCTCCCGCTGCGGGTCCCACCACCGTTCGTCGACCAACCAGGGCCCGGCCCACCAGCGCACCCCGTCGTCCCGCCCCCGCGCGACCAACCACGCCGGATCGGCGGAGAAGAATCCCCGGCTGCTCACCCGGATCGGATTACGTTCGGCATCGAGCAGTTCCACGGGATCGTCGAGCAGTACCGCCGGCGACGGCTCGGGGAGCCGACCGGGCCACGGCTGGCGCGGGTCGGCCAGCGGCACCGGCTCATCCCCCAGCGGGGTCAAGGTGATGCGCTCCGCGGGACCGCGGCCACCGGAGAGCACCGGCACCCGGACCGCCTCGGGGCCGAGCAGGCTCTGCACGCGGATCAAGGCACGCCGGGCCCGTAGCCGATCCTCCTCACCGGGGCCACCCCAGAGCGGCAGCTGCAGCGCCTCGACCGCCGATGCCACCTCCACCGGTTGCAGCCGTAACAGCGTCACCGGGCCGGTGGGCCGGTCGGCGGCGACGCGGCTGTTCAGCCAACCGTCCAACTGCCAGCGCACCCGGTCCGCGGTGGCCTCCTCGGTCAACGGCTCGGCGCACCGCCACACCCGGGTCAGCTCTTCTCCGGTTGCGGTGACGGCGTGAATGGCCAGCCGGGTACAGCCGACGCCGGCGGCCATCAGCGTCCGGTGCAGGGCAGCCGCCAGCGAGCGCCCGGCAAACGCCGCGGCGTCTACCCGCTCGATCGGCGGATCGCACGGCAGCACCGCCTCGAGGTCCGGTTCGGGCTCTCGCCCGGACGGTCCGCGTTGCGGCTCGGCGCGGGCGAACCGGTGCGCGGCGAGCGCGTCCGGGCCGAATCGCGAGGTGACATCCGAACGGGGCAGCGCGGCGAACTGCCCGATGGTCCGAATGCCCAAGCGCCACAGCAAGTCGATCAGGGCGTCCCGGCCCGGCCCGGACAGACTGGGCTCGGCGGCCAGCTGCCGGATCGACAGCGCCGACAGGAACCGGGCGTCTTTCCCGGGCGGCACCACGGCGCCGGCACGCGCGGCGAGCACGGCGGTGGAGAGGCCGTCGGCGATCCCAACCTGGCATTCGACATCGGTCGCGCCGACCGCGTCGATGAGGCGTTCGGCGGCTTGTTCCTCGGAACCGAAGGCCCGCACCGCCCCGCGCACCGACACCACCAGCAGCCCGGGCCGCAAGACCTCGGCGGACGGTATCAACTCGTCCACCGCGGCAAGAACCGGCTCGAACAACCGGGCATCACGATCGGCGTCGGCGGCCACCACGTGCAATGCCGGGCAGCGGGCCGCCGCATCGCGGCGCCGCAGCCCACGCCGCACCCCCGCCGCGCGAGCGCCCGCCGAGCACGCGATCACCCGGTTGGCCAGGGTGACCGCAACCGGCGCGGTGGGCGGCAACCCCGCCGCGGCCGCCGCGGCGACCGCGGGCCAGTCCATGCACCACAGCGCCAGCACTCGGGAGTCGGGCATGCCAGGACCCGCTAGCCGATCCGGGCCCGCCCGGCCGCCCGACCAGCGGCCCGCACCTCGAGGCGCACCGCGCCGATCCGGCCGAAGCCGCCAACGGCCGCGCAGCCCGCCGTCGGGTGGCCGGTGGTCTCATAACCGCTC
>NZ_JRMK01000017.1:0-44059 GCF_000972925.1 Mycobacterium sp. UM_Kg1
GATGTGTATAAGAGACAGGAACGAAGCTGTCGCCGACGATGTCGAACGGTTGCGGACTGCGAACCGTCAGTCGCGGTATCTGCATGGCAGGACTCCTTTCCGCTGGTCTCCGGCCCATCCTGGGTCGGGCTGCGCCGGCTGCACACGGGTAGTGGGCTACTCGATTCCTGCGCCGGGCGGGCCCGCCGGGACCGGGATCGCCGGGATTTCAGGTAGTCGGCTACTCGCGTCACGGCCGGCTTGCCGCGCGAACATCGGTGCCAACCACTTCGCGATCTCCGTCAGACTGGGAGGCACTCCTCATGCCTATGTGGATCGAAACGGCCGGGGCCCCTGCGCCTTTCCCGGTATCGCTGGTTGACCGGCGGTGCCGCCTGGGGGACTACACCAGGCAGACCATCCCCGCTGTCAACGTGCACAGCGAGGTCATCGCCTACGCGTCACCGGACTCCACCTACGCGGTGACCAAAAGACTCCTCGACGCCGCCACCCGGTCGATCCTGATCGGCATCTACGACTTCTCCGCCGCCTACATGAAGCAGTTGCTGCTTGACGCGCTGGCCCGCAAAGTGGCGGTGTCGCTCATGCTCGATATCGACAGTCCCGCAGAGGCCGGGCTTTTCCGGGAACTTGTCGACATGGGGGTGGTGGGCGTGCCGGCGCCGTCGTGCGCCAACCCCAGTGTTCAGGTCTTTGCGTCCGCGCACGAGAAGGTCATCGTGATAGACGACGAGTGGACGCTGGTGCAAAGCGGCAACTACAGCGCCAATTCCATCCCGCTCAACGAGGCCGACGGAGGTGGCGGTCCGGTGTTTCGCACCGGGAATCGGGACGCGGGGCTGGCGATTCGTTCCCCGGAGCTGGCCGCGCTGTTCACCCGGATCCTGAGGCGCGATATGGCCGCGGTGCCCGCGGTCGCCGCCGACGGACTCGGCGAGCCGCCGCAACCGGGGATGATCCTGGTGGAGCGAGCGCCGACCGACCGGCCGTCGCAACTGTTCACCAGCCGCACGTTCGAACTCGACGCGCCGCTGACCATCCAGCCGGTGCTCAGTCCCGACAACTACCTGGACGTGATTCCCGCGCTGATTCGCACGGCAACGCACTCCATTCTCCTTGAGCAGCAGTACATCAGGGCCGACCAGGCCCAGGTCCGGGTACTCCTGGACGCCGTCGCCGCGGCGCGTCGGCAACATCCGCAGCTGGAGGTGCGCATCGTCCTCGGCAAGATCTTCGACCGGTCGGATCTTCCGCGCGAGTACCGCAACCTCGATGTGCTCGCCGCGGACTACGACCTCAAACTGGACGCCAATATCCGCTACATCAACACCGATCAGCTGGTGCACTGCCACAACAAGATGATCGTGATCGACGGCGCAGCGGTATTGGTGTCGTCGCAGAACTGGTCGGACTCCGCGCTCACCAAGAACCGTGAGGCCGGACTGTGGGTGCCGCATGCGGGGATCGCGCAGTACTTCGCGCAGATCTTCGCGACCGACTGGGACAGCGCATTCACCAGCCCCGAGCAGGGCCTGGGGACCGCCCGGCTGAACCGTGCCGAGCTCGCCGCCGGCGGTTTGGTGCGTGTCGAGCCCGCCGACTACGACGAAGTGTGATTCCCACTGCCGATTTCGCGTAGTCGGCTACTCGTGACCGCAAGCGGCGACCGCGCCGAGCATGGGCGGTGTCCACCAATGGAACGCCCCAAACAGGGGCGCCTGAGCAACCTGGAGGCTGTCATGGACACACGGTGCGGTTGTTTCATCGTTCCCCAGCACGTGCTGGACGAACTTTCCGCCGACGAATCCCTGTCCGCCCGGTCACGCCAGGCGCTGCGTGACACCGGCACGCTCGAGCCGGTATGGCGTCGCCTCCGGGCCGCGCAGATCCGCGCCGGCCAGGCCGGCATGCTGCCGATGGGTGCCGCGGTCTCCGGAGCGCTGGCGTCCCAACCGGAAGCGACGGTGTTTAACTGCAAGAACACCCGGTCGCTTCCCGGCGCGCCCGTCCTCAACCCGGACTCGTCGTCGGATGCCACCGCTGGCCGCGCCTACCACGAGACGCTGGCCGTGGCCGACTTCTACGCCCAGTGTTTCGGACGCAACTCGGTCGACAACGCCGGCATGACCCTGGTCTCGTCGGTCCACTACGACGTGCGTTACTCCAACGCCTTCTGGAACGGCACCCAGATGACCTACGGCGACGGCGACGGCGAGGTCTTCATCGACTTCACCGCGTCAACCGACGTCATCGGACACGAGTTGACGCACGGGGTAACGCAATTCACGGCGGGCCTGAATTACACCAACGAGGCCGGCGGGCTCAACGAGAGTGTTTCGGACGTGTTCGGCACCATGTTCCGGCAGTGGCGGAAGGACCAGACCGTCGACCAGGCCGATTGGCTGATCGGAGCCGACATCATCGGGCCCAAGGCCGCCGCTAAGGGCTATACCTGCCTGCGCGACATGGCCGACCCCGGCGCCCAGCACTGCCTGTCCCGGCAGCCCTCGGATTACCGAGACTACGTGCCAGGCGGCGATCCGCACACCAACAGCGGCATTGCCAACCACGCGTTCTACCTTGCCGCCAAGGCCATCGGCGGACAGTCCTGGGAGAAGGCCGGCAAGGCGTGGTACGCGGCACTCACCAGCCCCAAAGCCTCGCCGAACATGAAGATGAAGGCATTCGCCAACCTGACGCGGTCGGCGGCAAAGTCCTTGTTCGCGACGGATTCCGCTGTATACAGTGCAGTTGACGCCGCGTGGGAGGCGGTCGGCGTCGCGTAGCGCAAGCGGGGCACCCATGAATGAATACGTCATCGAAAGGCGCGGCGGACTGGCCGGATTGCCAGCCACAGGTCGCGTGGCGGCCGACGCCCTGGATTCCCAGTCCCGGGCGGCGCTGGACCGCCTGATCGACAGCGCGGCGCCGCTGCCGCCCGATCCCGGCGCTGATCGCTACACGTATCTGGTGACGCGCCGAACGCCGGCCGGGGAGACCGCCCGGGAAATACCCGAAAGCCTGCTGCCGCAGTCGGTGACCAGGCTGGTGCGAGAAAC
This sequence comes from Mycobacterium sp. UM_Kg1, assembly GCF_000972925.1. Lineage (NCBI taxonomy): Bacteria > Bacillati > Actinomycetota > Actinomycetes > Mycobacteriales > Mycobacteriaceae > Mycobacterium > Mycobacterium sp. UM_Kg1. Next base: position 3,060 of record NZ_JRMK01000017.1, read on the forward strand.
GATCTAGCGCAACATATCCCAGGGAGCACCGATGATCACGCTGCAGCGACACATCGACGACGCCGGCGATCACGCGCCCGGCGCAGACCAGGTGGCCGACCTGGGCGCGGTGTCCAGGCCGCTGCGCGTCGTGCTGGTGGTCTGGGTGGGACTCGACGCCGCACTGGTGCTCGGATTGGCTGTCCGTAATGCGACCCTGACCAGCGCCGCGTGGGACCTGATCGGGACGGCGCTGCTCGCCGCGATCGGCATCACCTGCGCGCTGGCATCGATCCAGATCGCGAAGAAGTCGCGGGGCGCGGCGCTGACCGCCACCGTGAGTCAGGTCTTCATCGCGAGCCTGGCCGTCTATGTCTGGATGGTCGATCAGCGCAGCCCGGTAAGTCAGCTCCTGGGTGTCACGGGCATCGTGTTGTTGATGGGCGGTATCGCCCTGTGCTGGGTGCTCTACCTCGGCCGCTACGCGCGCGGTGCGTTCAGCAGGGGCGCGGCCGTCGCGGTCGCACTGTTCCCGTTGGTGGGCCTGGCTCAGTTCTGGATGCAGACCGAATACCTGCCCGCGTCCGCACGCCCGCTCGTCGACCTCAACGCCGAGCTGTCGCCGACGGGCTCGACCGGCCCGATCGTCCATCTGTCGGCGACGGTGACCCTGCACAACCGTGGCCCGGTGCAGGTCGAGGTACCGGCGGGGCTGATGCGCGTGACGGCATATCCGGTGGGAACGCCGGAAGAACCGGCCAGCACCGAACACCTTCTCGCCGGGCTGACGCCGCAGGGCCGGGTCCTGAAAGGCGAGTACCGCCAAATCCCTAACCTTCCGGTGGAATCCCAGCTGCTGTACGCCAACCTGTTTGCGGCCCCGTATGACTACACCTTTCTCTCGCCCGGGGGAACGGTGCAGCACAAAGTGGTGATCGACATCGACTCGCGCAAGGTCCGGCTGGTCCGGCTCTCGGTGACCGGAGTCGTGGTCACCCGCCGGACGCTGAAGGACACCCATACGTGCTACCCGCCGCAAGTCTCGCTTGTGCGCGACCCGTTCGCCTTCTTCGACGAGGCCGGCAAGATGCACGACTTCGGCGACGGCAAAGCGGGCGTCTTGTGCGCCGAATCCCGTTTCGCCTCCACCGGTGCCATCCAGGAGCTGGTCGCGGATCATCCGATGTCGAGGGTCTACGTCGTGGTCGATCCACCGGCGCCGACTTGGGAGGCACCGGATCTGATGACGTTCTACGGCATCCGCGACACCATCGACGATCCGCTTCGGCACGTCGACACCATGGACCAGATCGACAGAGCGAATCCCACCGCGATTGTGACGAACTCAGCCGAGTATGTGCCGTCGGACGCCGATGTTGGGCGTTGACGCAGGTGAATTCGGGTACGGCGCTACTCGTGCCGGCCGGCGACGATCAGGCAGATAGTGGGATACGGCCACCGTTGGAAAGGGATGCGCCATGACCCGCTCATCAGGCAACCGCGCGAACACCGATGCTGTCGTTCGCTGGATGGACACCGGCGCCGGCAGAACCGATCCGGAGCCGACGGCGCTGGCGCCCATCACGCCGGCGAAGCGCAGACTGCACGCCGCGTGGCGAGAATCCGCGCAGAGCCGGATCGTCGATCTGGATGTCGAGATCGACTGTCTGATCGAGCAGTTGGGCAGCGAGATGTCCGCGGCGCAACGACGCCGGCTGGGCGTGGCAAAGGGCAGGCTGCGCGCCGCTGACGCGGCCGTCAAGAGCCGCCCGGGATTGCGCTATGCCTGGACGGGCGTCGATGTCGCCCGGGCGCTGGGGCACATCAACGCGGTCGAAATCACCCTCACCGCACTGTCGCCGCCGGACGCCGTCGCCGCGAAACTGCCCGACATCATCGCCGACGCAGCTCTGCTGCTCAAGCCGCACGATGCCCGGCTGGACGACCTGCGCAAGTACGCCGCGAAACAAGCCCTCACCGACCAGGACCGCGGCGCCATCGCCCAGGACGTGCGGGCCATCTACGCGGCCTGCGCCGACGAACACGTCCGGACGCGCAGCTTTCGCAATCTGCTGTTCGGAGCCACCTTCGTGCTCACGCTGTTCGCTGTCGGCATCGGACTACTCGGCTGGCGCGCGCCGGGCTGGTTCGCGCTGTGCGCGGCAGATCATCCGGCGGCAGCCACCTGCCCGACGGGGGGATGGGCGCCCACCGGGGGTGACGTCTTCCTGGTCGAACTCATCGGACTGTTCAGTGCGGGGTTGTTGGGGTCGGTCGCCATTCGCCGGATGCGCGGCTCCTCGACGCCGTACGCGGTTCCGATGGCCTCGCTGCTGGTGAAGTTGCCGACCGGGGCGCTGACGGCGTTGGCCGGGCTGCTGCTGATCCGCGCCGGTGTCCTGGGCCCCGATGTCGCCGCCGCGGGCCGAGCGCAGCTCGTCGCCTACGCGCTGATCTTCGGCGGCTCGCAGCAGGCCTTCACCAGGCTCATCGACATTCAGACCCAGAACGTGCTCGACAGCATTCCCAGCCGCAACCGCGACGCGGCCAAACCGGCCCACGCCGGCCCGGACGGCCGGTGAGCCGCCGACGTCACAGCGCGATCCGGATGGGCGTCGCCGGAGTCGCCGCGATCGCGTCGAGCCCCCTGATGTTGCCCGCGATATTGCGGCTTTCCCGCTCGGCGATCTCGCGGATGACCGCCTGCGACACCGGGGACAGCGCGGCTGCCTCGAATACCGACACCACCTGGCGGGCCACCCAGCGGTCGCGGACCCAGATCGTGGGGCCGTGTGCGATCACCGGCTCTTGCGCCAGCAGCGATGCGAAGCGCCAGGCGCTGTCGCGCATCGCCCGCACCGCGGCGTTGATGGCGAACAGCTCGCCGGACCCCAACAACGCATACAGCTCGCCCAAGGCCGGTGACAGCTGGTTGAGCCGGCCGACGACGTCGCTGACCTGGGCCGCCAGCACCGCATTGATCGCGGTGAAGTCCTCACGCAGTGTCCACAGCGCCGGTCCGGGCGAAACCTGGACCGCGGCGATACCCAGATCCAGTGCGATATGTGCGGTGACCCCGGCGACCAGGTGCTGCACCAGGATCGGGTCGCCCGCGCTCGCCTCGCCGAATGCCACCGCCCAGGAACGGGTTGGCCGGGGGTACCGCTGTGGATGCAGGTGCCCGTTGAGTGCGTCGAGGTAGCGGTTGGCGAAGGCGACGTCGAACCGCTCCATCCGGGGCCCGTCGGCGAACACACCTTGGGCTATGGCTGTGCGCACCGCGATGGTGATCCGTTTGTACAGTGCCGCAAAGTAGCCCAGGCGGCTCGACGAGGTGATCGACCACTCGACCACGGCATCGATGCGGGCGATCACCTCGTCGAGCGTGGTGGCCGCGGGCAGATCCGGTGGGGGCGCGAAGGAGTTCATCTTTCCGAGGATCCACCGGTGGGGTCGCGGTCGCTAGCGTAGTCCGCTACGTCACTTGTTGCGCCGCAGTTCTTGGCGCACAGGCGGGTAGCGCGCTACTCGCGTGCGGGGCGTGCGAGCGGTCCTAGCGTTGTCCCCGAGTACGGAAGGGGCGCAGATGTCTTCGATCAATCCGTTCTGGCTGCCCGACGTGCTGCGCCGCGAAGGACTCGATGTCGTGGAGTTCCCCCGTTGGCGGTTTCGCGGGCTCGGCGACTTCACCGACATCTGGGGCGTGATCTGCCACCACACCGGTGCGAACGAGGCGCCGCCGGAGCGCATCGCAGGCGGCACCGTCGGGGTGACGGGCCCGCTCGCTCAGTTGCACCTGGCTCAGAACGGCACGGTCACCGTTGTCGCGGCCGGCACCGCGCGGCACGCCGGCTCGGGCCGCTATCCCGGCCTGCCCGCCGACCAGGCGGATCAGCACACGATCGGTATCCGCGCGGTGAACACCGGAACCGAAGGCTGGGGGCCGCCGCAATATGACGCGCTGGTGCGCTGCTGTGCGGCGATCCTGCGCAGACTGGGCCGGCCCAGCACCCATGTGCTCGGGCATCGGGAGTGGAACCCGCGCAAGTGGGACCCGGGTGCACTCGATGTGGAACGCTTGCGCGCGGACGTCGCCGCACGGCTGAGCGCACCGCGGGCCGCCTACGAAACCTTCCGCAGCACAGGCGAAGGCAGGTAGTTGCCTACGCTATGGGCGCGTTTTCGGCAGATCGATGATCGGGATTGGAAGTCACCACCCGAGATTGGAGTCGATATGCCCACCAAGAAGGCCGGACTGAAGACGCTGGCCACAAGCACAACTCAGCCCCATGTCACCCGGGCCGCGTCGCGCACGGCGCACAACGGGAACGGCACCGCACGCATGGTCTTCGGTTCGGCGTCCGGGGACAACCCGCAAGGGGCAACGCCATCTGTGGTTGCGGCCGACGGTGACGCACGCGGCGGTGCCAATGCCTACGGTGCCTTCTCGGTCGAGACCTTCGCCGACGCGGGGTCGCTGATGTACACCCACGAGGATGCCGCCGGCTTCCTCGGATACGTCGGCAAGTTCACCGCACCCAACTTCTGGTACAAGGACGGCAACGTCCAGATCTGGTCCTACTACGAGGACTTCGACGACTGGCAGGACACCTATGGCATGGACGCGGTCAACGTCGCCTACCATTCCGGGCACGGCGGCCGCCGCGCGGACGGCAGTGTGTGGTTCCCGCTGGGCGGCAACTGGAACAACCAGGGCACCAACGCATGGGCGTCCAACATGCGGCTGGGCAACGAACGGGCCAACTACCTGTTCTGGTCCACCTGTTTCGCCTGCCCCGTGTACGCCCCGCTGAACCCGATCATCACCTGGAACTCGGCGAATCTCGGCTTTCGCATGCTGTTCGGTTTCGAGACCACGAGCGTGGATGACGGCAACTACGGCAAGTACTTCTTCGAGGAGTGGAACAAGGGGAAGTCCTTCAGCACTGCCTGGATGGACGCCAGCTGGCGGATCTCTCACGGCCAGGTGCCGTCTGTCGTCGCCTGCGGCGCAACGCAGGCCGAGGCCAGCGACCGCCTCAACAACGAACGTCTGTTCAACTTCGGGCACGTCAGCAAGAACTGGTGGCAGTGGCGCTGGTACTACGCGTCGAGTCTGGCGCCGGCGAATCTGAATACGCGGGAACGGCAGCTCACCGTCCCGGTCGATGTCCGCGGCGCGCGACTGCGGCCGATCGAGGTCAGCCCGAAAGCCCTTCGCTCGGCGGTCGAGCGCTTCGGGGTCCGGGTCAGCATTTCCCGCGAGGTCGCGGTGTCGGCCACCGGCGCGTTCCGGATCGGCGACGGGGATGCCCGGCTGGCGTTCGGCGCCGACGGGTCGCTGGAAGCGCAGCTCGAGCACCACAACGACAGCAACCACGACCAGATCCCGGTGAGCCAGGCGGGGGCCATCGCCCAAGAGGCCCTCGGCCTGTACGGGTTGACCCGTGACGCCGAGTTGGTCTTCGACAAGGTGCAATACGCCGCCGAGGCCGGCGGCAGCGCCAACGGTGACGGCGAGTTGCTGGACCCGGTGGTGACCGGCACGACGGTGACGTTCAGACAGATGATCAACGGTCTGCCGGTGGTCACCCCCGGTGCCGGCGAGGTGCGGGTCTGTGTCGACAACGACGGCACGGTCACCCGGGTCGCCAGCTCGGTGCGCACCGTGGACCGGCTCACCCGCGGCGTGGGCGGCGGCAGCCCGACCCCGACCCCGGACGGCGCCGAACAATCCACGCGTGTCACAGCCGACCAGGACCCGGTAGAGCAGCGTCTCGGGGCGTCGTGGGCGCAGCACATGGCGCGCTGGGCCACCAAGGGCCAGATGCCGGTGGGCTACTCGCTGGTGCCCGGCACCACCGAAGTCGGCTACGCCGTGCAGCTCGACCAGGCGGTGCTGGTGGCCACTCGTGAGATCGAGGTGGACTTCGGCAACGGCCTGTTCAAGCGCTACCGCGTCGAGGCCCCGCTCGACTGATTCCACCGCCGCGACGAAACCCGGGTCCGGCGAAAGCGAACCCGGGTTTCGTCGGCTGTGTTCGCCCTACCGCGATGCCGCCACAACCGTGACGGCGAAGCGGCTGAGCACGCCGGTGTCGCCCTCCCAGCTTCGCCGGTAGGTGAGCCGCAGGACGCTTTCACCCGGCGCCCGAACCCTGAGGTGAAAGCAGGCCACACCGGCCGAACCCGTCGCCGCGGGATAGTCGCCGGAGGTTTCGGTGAGCTCCAACAATCGCTCATCGAGACTGTCGACGCCCCAGCGGTAACCCGCTGGGGCGTTTTCCGGCAGTCGTAGCTCGATCGTGTCACCGACCCGCAGCTGAATGCGGCGGCCGTCGTCACGCTCGGTCAGACGCAATGCCATCGTGCCGCGCGCCTCGTGATCACAACGCCACCCCGTAGCTCTCGTTGAAGAAGGCGCCGTTGATGTACTCCGGGCTCGCGTAGCCGAAACCGTCGTCACCCCAGCCGGTGCCCCAACTGTTGCGCAGGATGAAGCGCCCTTCGTCGGTGTAGCCGACCACCGTGACGGCATGGCCGCCCCGGACGGTGGCGGGCTGGAACTGATCCAGCTTGCCTCCCGTCGTCGCCGCGTTGTCCCACGTCGCATCCACGTTGAGGCCCACCAGGATGGGGCCGTGCTGGCTCAGCCAGGCACGCCAATTGTCCAGATTGAGCTGCAGGTTGAAATACGACGCGATCTTGTGCGTCGCGGCGGTGGCGTAGAAGGTGTTCTCGTTGCCGGAGTACATCGCGGTGTTGATCTTGAAGGGCAGCATGGACTCGGGCACCGCGCCGTAGTTGCGCAGAATGTCGGCCGCCGCCTTCAGCGTGGTACCTGCACCTTCGATCATCGTCTCCGGCCGCGAGGTGAACTGGTCGGTCTCCTTGGACGCCATCCAGGCGAACCGCGGTGACAACCTCTCCGTCTTCGCCAGCCGGCCGGCCGTCACGAACATGTACCGCGCCACCCCGTCGGTCGACGCCCAGCCGACGCACGATCCGGTGTTGCCCTGATCGCCGATGCCCCACCATGAGCTGCGCAGGTCCACGTGGGCCGGCAGGGCGGCCGGGGCGCCGAGGACCCCCGCAGCCAGCGCGTCGGTGAACTTCCAGTCGGTTTGCATGCTCTTCGGCGGTGTGGGAACCAGATTGCAGATCCGCTTGCGTTCCCTGCGCCGTGTTGCGACCTTTGCCATTTCAGTGACCTCCTGTGATCGGTCCGGGCGCGATGCCCGGGTAGGAATCCAATGATCCGGAGCGCAAAGGGGATTCAGCACGGGTAGTGGGCTACCTCAAACTGAGGTGAGCGCGGGTCACGTGGCAAGGCCACACCCGACCCGGCCTGCTCATCGCGCGGCTCAGTCCTCGAAATGACGGTCGTAGTCCCAGCGCTCAAGCCACAACTGCGCCTCATGCGCTCCGCTGGAAAAGAGCAGGATCAGCATGGCCACGCAGCCGGCGACGATGACGCTCATAGCCGGTACATCTCGCGCGCCATGCGCGAGGGCTCCAGGTAGTCACGTACGCGCGGGTACCGCGCCGGTGGGTCGGGCAGGCTGGGCAGCGACGCCAGTGCCCGACGGGCTATGGCCATCAGCCGGTGCCCGGCGCGCAGACGCGGCAAATCCACCGGTACCGTCCCAGGCAGCGTCGCCCCTGCGGTGACAAGAGCGGGGGCCGGCAGCGGTACGGAATTAACCGCTTCGACAATTGCGGCGGTTCGCGGTTGCGATAACACAGACATTTCAATTTCTCCTGACATCGTCGGTCGTGTGATGCGAGAAAATTAGGTCCGCCGGGCAACCGGCGGCACGAGTGGAGCGCTACCTGACTTCCGCCACGGGTGACCACGAATCCACAGGTAAAGGGGTGTACGCGCGCCCCGGAATCACCGAAGATGAAGTATTCGAATACTCGTGTTCGCTGCGATGTGACGTTCCACGATCGATGAGGGCGGAATGGGCGCCGAAAAAGAACACAGAGAGGCGGTATCGAAGTGCGCGCAACAATGTCGCGGTTGATGTCGAGAGCCGCAGAAAAGGCCGATCGCACAATCGGGTGGTCGCGCTTACCGAGGCCGTTGGCCCTGGCCGTTCTGGTCGGGCTGCGCCATCAGTTGCGGGCATACAACCTTTACGACGCCGGGCGCGGCGCCGCCGACCAGCCGCCCGATGACGGGCCGGTGTTCGGCAACCGCCTGGCTGCCCGCACTCTCAACGGCACCCATAACGACATCGACGACCCGCTGATGGGCTCGCTGGGAAGCAGGTTCGGCCGCAACGTTCCCCCGGAATACACCTATCCGGAGGATCCCGAGGCGCTGCTCGAGCCCAATCCGCGGCTGATCAGCCGGCGGCTGCTCGTCCGCGACGACTTCCAGCCGGCGACCACGCTGAACCTGCTGGCCGCCGCGTGGATCCAATTCGAGGTCCACGACTGGTTCAGCCACGGCACCGTCGACACCCAGCCCTGGCAGATCCCGCTGCACGACCACGATCCCTGGCCGCAGCGGCCGATGACCATCAAACGGGCGGCGCCCGACCCCAGCCCCGACCCGCAGGGTCCGCCCACCTTCGTCACCGGGGAGACCCACTGGTGGGACGCCTCGCAGATCTATGGCTCCACACCGGAATTCTGCGCGGCGCTGCGCACCGGCCACCGCGGTCAGCTCAAGCTCGACCAGCTGGGATTGCCGCCGGTCGAACTGGAGCGCCATCTCGACCTGACCGGCGCCGCCGGGAACTTCTGGGTCGGCCTGGCCATCTTGCACTCACTGTTCATGCGTGAGCACAACGCGATTTGCGACCGGCTCGCGCAGTGCTACCCGCAGCTGGGGGATCAGGAACTGTACGACAAGGCTCGGCTGGTCAATGCCGCGCTGATCGCCAAGATCCACACCATCGACTGGACACCGGCCATCATCGCCCACCCCACCACCGTGCTTGCCATGCGGGCCAACTGGTTCGGTGTTCTGGGGGAGCGGTTCCGGCGCCGCTTCGGGCGCATCACCGACAGCGAGGTGCTGCAGGGCATACCCGGATCGCCCACCAACCACCACGGCGTTCCCTATTCGCTCACTGAGGAATTCGTGGCGGTGTACCGCATGCATCCGCTGATCCCCGATACCTTCCTGTTCCGCTCGCTGGCCGACGACTGTGTCGTGGCCGAACACGAGTTCTCCGATCTGACCCTTCGGCACGTGCGTGAGCGGCTCGACGAGATCCCGATGGCGCACCTGTTCTACTCATTCGGCCGAGCGCATCCCGGTGCCCTCACGTTGCACAACTTTCCCCGGCAGCTGCAGCACTTCGAGCGCCCGGACGGATCGCTGATCGACCTGGCCGCCACCGACATACTGCGGGTGCGCGAGCGCGGCGTGCCCCGCTACAACGAGTTCCGGCGCCTGTTGCGCCTCAAACCGGTGTCATCGTTCGACGAGCTGACCGACAACCCGGTGTGGGCGCAGGAACTCCGCCAGGTCTACGCGGACGTGGAGCAGGTCGACCTGATGGTCGGGCTCTATGCCGAACCCAAGCCCCGGGGATTCGGCTTCAGCGACACCGCATTTCGGATCTTTGTGCTGATGGCGTCGCGGCGGCTGGCCAGCGACCGCTTCTTCACCCGGGACTTCCGGCCCGAGGTCTACACCCAGGCGGGCCTGGACTGGGTCGCCGACAACGACATGCGCAGCGTGCTGCTGCGGCACTTTCCGGCACTCGAGCCCGCCCTGGCCGGCGTCGCCAATCCCTTCGCGCCGTGGCACCCCGTCGGCGCTGCGCCGTCCACGGCACCGAAGGCGACTGCCGGCCGCGCCGCGCCGAACTACGTGCGCTACCGGGAGGACCTGGAGCAGCCACGGCCCGACGAGAACGAGGTGATCGAGCGGATCACCGCCGCACTGCGCCACAACAACGAACGGGCCTACCGGAAGTTCAAGCATGGGCTGCGCGACGCGCACGCCAAGAGCCATGCGATCCTGCGCGGCGAACTGTCCGTCTACCCCGATCTGCCCGAGGAACTGGCGCAGGGGCTGTTCGCCGCACCCGCGACGTACCCGGTGATCGCGCGGATCTCCACGACGTCGGGTGTGCTGCGCAGCGATCAGATCCGCGGTGTCCGCGGACTGGCGATCAAGGTCCTCGGGGTGGGAGGACCACGGGCTCTGGCCGACGACGATGCCACGACGCAGGACCTCATCATGGTGACCCACCGCGAGTTCCTGTTCGCCGACGCGCACGCCTACCTCGCGCAGGGCATGCCGACCGCTCGCGTCCTGGCGATGCTGCCCGACCGCGCGCTGTGGGCGGGCAGCGAGGTGCTGGCGGCGGCCACCAAGGTCGGCGTGCGGCTGCCGCCGAACCTCGCGGTCTTCATCGCGCCCAACACCCACATCCTGGGCGAGACCTTCTTTTCGTCGGCGCCGCTGCGCTACGGCGACTACGTCGCGAAGATGCTCTACGCGCCGTTGTCGGACTCGGTGAAAAGCCTGCAGGGCCGGCGAGTGCCCCGCGACGCCGGCCCGGAGGCCCACCGGGACCTGATGATCGACTTCTTCGCAGACCAGGGCGCCGAATACGAGCTGCGGGTGCAGCTGTGCACCGACACTGCCACGATGCCGATCGAAGACGCCACGGTGGCGTGGCCGGAAGAGGCGTCACCGCACCGGCCGGTGGCCAAGATAACCTTTCCGCCGCAGAATCCGTGCAGCCCGCAGCGCCGCGCCTTCGGCGACGATGTGCTGTCGTTCAACTCCTGGCGAGCTCTGGCAGATCACCGGCCGCTGGGCTCGATCAACCGCCTCAAGCTGCGGGTCTACGAGGCGTCGAGCCAGTACCGCCACCACGTCAACGCCGCGCCGCGCCTCGAACCGGTCGACATCGGGCAGCTGCCGGATTGATCCGATTTCTGCTGGTGAGGTGCCCGGGGCCGACTTAGACTGTCTATCCATGGCAGGCGGGTGGCGGCTGCTTGATCGCCCCGCGGAATGCGAGGCGATCCGGTCCTGTCTGACGGGTGAGGACTGTCGCGGTGTCGTGCTGGTGGGCTCCGCCGGAGTCGGCAAGACGACCTTGGCCCGCGCCGTCACCGCATCGCTGCCCTCCCGGGTGCACTGGGCGGCGTGCACGGAGTCTTCCCGCAGCATCCCGCTGGGGGCGTTCGCCCAGTGGGTGGAGGCGTCGGCGTCGCGCGACCCGATCGCGCTGCTGACATCGGCGCGGAAATCCCTGGTGGCTGACGGCGACACCGTCATCGGCGTGGACGACGCGCACCTGCTGGACCAGCTGTCGGCGACTCTGCTGCACCAGCTTGTGGTGGAGGGCGCGGCGCGGGTGGTGTGCACGGTGCGCAGCGGCGAACCGGTGTTGGACGCGGTGACCGCCTTGTGGAAGGACGCGCACCTGCAGCGCCTCGAACTGCACGTGTTGTCCAAACAACAGTGTGTCGCGCTGGTCGAATCGGTCCTGGGCGGGACGCTCGAGGGACTCAGCGCCGACGTCATGTGGGAATCGACGGGCGGCAATCCGCTGTTCCTGCGGCACCTGGTCGAAGGGGCTGTCGACGCGGGAACCCTGACCGAAGTCAACGGTGTGTGGCAGTTGCGTGGGCCGACCAAGGTGCCGTCGGGCCTGGCGGCGTTGCTCGACGAGCGTCTCGACCGCGCCGGCAACGAGGTGGTGGGCGCCTTGAAGCTGCTGGCGCTGTGCGAACCACTGGACATAGACGCGTTGTGCGAGCTGGCCGGGGAGGAGGCGGTGGACGCCGCCGAGGTGCAGGGGCTGATCCGCGTCACACAGGACGGTCGGCATCTCAGCGCCCGGTTCAGCCACCCGGTGTTCGGCGACGTCGTGCGCCGCCGGATCGGCACCGCCTCCGCGCGCAGCCTGCGGGGCCGCATCGTGAAGGTCCTTCGCGAACGCGATCTGGATTCGGCTGCCGACCGTATCCGGCTGGCGCACCTGTGCATCGACAGCGACCAGCAGGTCGACATGGAGTCGCTGATCAGCGCGGCCAAGGATGCGATCTTCTTGTCGAACCTGCCCCTGGGGGAGCGGTTGGCGCGCTCGGCTTTCGAGCGGGGCGGCGGCCTGCGTGCCGCCGAGCTGCTGTCGCGGGCGCTGTTGTGGCAGGGGCGCCCGGTGCAGGCCGACGAGATCCTCACCCGTTTCGATCCCGCCCACCTCGATGAGCTGCAGCTTGTGCAGTGGGGCATCCCCCGGTTGTCGATCCTGTTCTGGTCGATGGGCGATATCGCCCAGGCCACCGCGCTGCTGGAACTGCTGCACAGCCGCGTCGAACACCCGGCCCTCAAACTCATCGTGGACGCCACCGGATCGGCGATGGCGATCCACCAGAACAAGATCGAGGAGGGGCTGGCCGCAGCCGAGCGGGTGCTGGCAGACCCGCACGCCCCCAAACAAGCCGTCGACTTCGCCGCGTTCGGTGCGGGCCTGGCCATGCCGCTGGCAGGTCGCGGCGGCGAGTTCGCATCGATCGCCGCCAGGTGCCGCGCCGAGCAGAAGGCCACCGACGGCATGCTGCGCGGGATGGTGCGGTACGGCGACGTGCTCGCGCTGACCTGTATCGGGGAGCTCGACCAGGCCGATCAGCGGGTAGCCGAATACACGCAGTTCTCCTCGGCCGGCCAATTCGTCGGGTGGGCCATCGCCAAGATCATGGCCGGCCTGGTCGCGACCTATCGGGGCCGATTCCGCGACGCCATCTCCTCGATGGAGCAGGCGATCGCGGCGTTGGCCGCCGAAGCCTCGCTGCCCTGGCAGCTGCCGGCGCGGGTGCTGCTGGTGCGCGCGTATGCCGCGCTGACCAACATCGACGAGGCGGAGCGGGTGCTCGACGCCACCCAGGAACACACCGGCCCGCATGAGGCGCTGTGGGAACCCCAGCTGATGATCGCCAAGGCGTGGCTCGCCGCCGGGAAGGGCGGCCAGCGCTCGGCGGTCGACTTGGCCCGTGCTGCTGCCGATCTGGCCCGCACCGCGGGTCAGTGCGCGGTCGAAGCTGAGGCGTTGCACCATGCCGCCCGGTTCGGTGACCGCACCGTCGCGGGCCGGCTGGCGACGTTGGCCACCCGCGTCGGGGGGACGGTCGCGGGCTGTTATGCCCAGCATGCGCGTGCGGTGGGCACCTCGGACGCGGCCGCACTCGACGCGGTCAGTGTGGAACTGGAAGCCGCCGGCATGGTGTTGTCCGCCGCCGACGCCGCCGCGCAGGCGGTGCCGCTGTATGAGCGTGCGGGTCAGCGGCGCCGCAGCGCGGAGTCAGCGGCGCGGGCGCTGCGGCTGGCCACCCAATGCGACGGGGCGATGACGCCGGCCATCAGAGCGGCGGCGCGACCGCTGCCGGTGACGGCCCGCGAGCGGGAGATCGCGGCCCTGATCGCCCGTGGCCTGTCGAATCGGCAGATCGCCGAGCGGCTCACGGTGTCGGTTCGTACGGTCGAAGGCCATATCTACCGGGCCTGCATCAAACTCGACATCGCCGACCGCGACGACCTCGCCAAGATCGTCTGGCAGGAACCCGCCAACTAGTCACCGCCCACCGCGAAACCGACGTTGTGCAGACGGCTACTCGCACTTTTCCTGCAGAACGTCGGGCTCGTGGTGCTCAGGCCGGGTGCTCGTCCCAGCTTCCCGGCAGCATCGGCACCCGCGGCTCGGCGTCGAGCCCGTCGCCGGTCAGCACCGCGATGCCCGCGGCCTGCCGGCGCCCGTCGGCGGCCGTCCCGGCGAAGCCCAACGGTCCGGCGCCGGAGCCCGAGGCGCTCGCCGTCGCCGGCGGCGCACCCCAGTCCGGGGTCACCGAGACGTTCATGTCCATGTACTCGTCGCCGAACCCGCGCTGTTTGACGCGCTGGCGCCGCCGGCGCTGCTGCGCCAGCGTCAGCGCCGCGGCGTCGGCGGGCGCGTCCTGGTCTTCGGCGGCGTCTTCCTCCGCACTGCGGGAGCGCCGCGCACCGCTGGCGCGCCGCGCCGGCGACGCAACGCTGCTCACCAGATACAGGCAGGAGGTCGGCCCGAAACCGACACCCGGACCGCCGCCGGCCGCCCCGCCCGCCGGCATCCCGGCGCTGACGTTGACCGGCGCGGCCTGACCGGCCGAGGAGATCGGCTCGGCGCAGGGGCAGGCCTCGGCACCCGCAGGCACCGGGGCGCCCGCGGCCACCGGCGTGGCAGCACCGGCCACCGGCAGCGGCGGAGTCGGCTCGGGCATGTGGTCGAGCGCGCCCACCGCGCCGACAGCGCCGAGCGCACCCAACCCGGCGGCGGCGGTCAAGGCGGGCGCGGCGGCCATGACGATGGGGATCGCCATCTGCACCGCGATCTGCCCCAGCGGCCACAGCAGCGTCAGCGTGTGGAAGGTGGTCCAGCCCAGGGCCCCGGCCAGAATCGGGGACATACCCGGAATCTGCAGCAGCATCTGGCTGACCGAGCTGGCGAACGGAAACGCCTCGATCGGATATCCGTCGACCCCCAGCAGCGACCACAGCCACCTGGCGATCGGGTCCGCGAAGCCCATGTTGTACTGCCGAAGCAGGTCGGCGACTTGTTGTTCCCAGCTCACGGGTGGGGCGGCTTCGGCGGCCGACGCCAGAATCGGCGGTGCGGGCGCGGCCAGCGGAACCGAGGCCAGTGCGGCCCCGGCGATGCCCTGGTAGAGCGTCATCATCTCCGCGGCCTGCACCCACATGCGGGCGTAGTCGGCTTCGTTGAGGGCGATCGGGACGGTGTTGATGCCGAAGAAGTTCGTGGCCACCAGCGTGGCGTGCACGGCGTGGTTGGCGGCGAGTTCGGCCAGCGTGGGCATGCCGGCCAGCGCGGTGGTGTAGGCCGCCGCCGCCGTACGGTGCAGGTTGGCCGTGATGGTGCTGGTGACGGCGCTCTCGGCCAGCCAGCTCAGATACGGTTGGTGCGCGGCCGCGTACTCCAGGGCACTGGGCCCCTGCCAGGTACTGGCCTGCACACCGGCCAGCACCGCCTCCAGCTCGGCGGCCACCTCGGCATACTCCGCGCTCATCGCCGTCCACACCGACGCCGACTCCAGCAGCGGACCGGGTCCGGGCCCGGCGCTCAACAGTGCCGAGTGCACCTCCGGCGGCGAGGCCAACCAGACGGGTGCGGTCATCGAACACCTCATCTCAGCCGTATCGTGATCCCAGTTTGCTCTATCAGTAGTCGCGCTGGGAGCTGGTTTGGTTCCGTGCGAATCAACCTTTGTGTCCGGGCGCTGAATGAGCCACTATGTCGGCATGCGGTGCGAGGTAGTTCGCGAAACCCTGTCGTCGTTGCTGGACGGCGAGCAGCAAGGCCTGCCCGCCCAACAGGTGGATGCGCACCTGGCGTCGTGCCGCAGCTGTCGGCGCTGGCTGGTCGGAGCGGCTGCCCAGGCCCGGCGGCTCAGTGAGATCGACACCGGTACCGAAGCCGGCCCCGACTTGGCCGCACAGATCCTGGCGGCCGCCGGAGTGACGTCGGTCACCGGGATTTCCGATGACGACCGCTGGGCGCACTGGGGTGTGCGACGGCTGGCGCTGATCGCAGTCGGGGCGCTGCAGGTGGCGATGGCGATGGCTCAGATCGCGGGCGTGCACTTCGGCATGGTCTCGGCTCACGGCCACGGCGCAGCCACCGGCGCGCATTTGCTGCATGAGTCCACCGCATGGCTTTTGGCGCTCGGTGGCGCAATGATCGCCGCCGGCGTCTGGCCCTCCCTGGCGGTGGGTGTGGCCGCCATTGCTGGTGTGTATGCACTGGCACTGGGTGGTTACGTGGCTATCGACGCCTACCACGGCCAAGTGACGGCGGCGCGTATCGCCAGCCACCTGCCGGTGCTGATCGGTTTGGTATTTGCTTTGCTGGTGACGCGGGAGCGGGTCGGTGACACGCGCCCGCGCCCGGCTCGGGAAGACGCCCACGGCAGTGCTGCGGGCAGTGCTGCGGTCGCCGCGATCAGCCGCCCCAGGCGCCGTCATCTGCGATCGGTCAACCACGCGGCCGGCTCTACGACCATGCGTCGTAATCGGGTTGCGTATCCCGGGCTAAAGTTGTCGTCCATGGCGGGAGCTGAGCGAGTCGACGACCACGCTGTCACCGCACTCGCCGTAGCTGCCGCGGCCGGCGACGCGCGCGCGCTGGAATCGTTCATCAAAGCCACCCAGAAAGACGTCTGGCGCTTTGTCGCCTACCTCTTCGACGGAGTCAGCGCGGACGACCTGACCCAGGAGACCTACCTGCGGGCGATCAGCGCGATCCCGCGGTTCGCCGGCCGTTCAAGCGCCCGGACCTGGCTGCTGGCCATCGCCCGGCGGGTGGTGGCCGACCACATCCGCTACCTCAAGTCGCGTCCGCGCACCGCACCGGGAATCGACCCCGAGCTGCTGCTCGACCGTGACCGGCCCACCCGCGGCTTCGAAGACGTCGTCGAGGTGACCGCGCTGATCGCCGGCCTGTCGACCGATCAGCGCGAGGCATTGCTGCTGACCCAGCTGTTCGGGCTGTCCTACCACGACGCCGCCGAGGTCTGTGGCTGCCCGGTGGGCACCATCAGGTCCCGGGTCGCCCGCGCGCGTGACGCGCTGCTCGCCGACCCCGAGCACGGTGAACTGACCGGTTAGACCGCCGGGTCCGCGCGGGCGGGCCGAGATTCGGCCGGGCGTGAAGCCCGGTCAGAGCCGCCGTCGGCGGAGCAGTCATGGAACGATGGACGGGTAACCAGAGTTTCGAGCTTGGGGAGATCGGTGTCGGCGCTACGTTGGCTGCGGACGGCTGCCGTGGTGGGCGCGACGGCTGTCCTGCTGGCATCCAGCTGCAGCTGGCAGCTCGGCAACCCGATCCCGCAGGGCGTTCCGCCGCCACCGGGTGACCCGGTCCCGCCGGTCAGCACCGACCTCGCGTCCGGCCGGCCCGCCGACCAGCTCTATCAGTGGGCCGCCGAGCGGGCCCCGCTGCTGGGCATCCCGATCACCGCGCTGGAGGCCTACGCCTACGCCGCGCGGGTCGCCGAGGTGGAGAACCCCGGCTGCCACCTGGGCTGGACCACGCTGGCCGGTATCGGCCAGATCGAGAGTCACCACGGGCACTACAACAACGCCACGGTGGCACGCAACGGCGATGTGCGGCCCAAGATCCGTGGGGTCCGGCTCGACGGCTCCGGGGGCAATCTGCACATCGTCGAGGAGGTCCAGCCGGATCTGGCCGACGACGACGGCGTGGTCCGCGCTATGGGTCCGATGCAGTTCATCCCGGAGACCTGGCGGCTTTACGGCGTCGACGCCAACAACGACGGCATCATCAGCCCGGACAACATCGACGACGCCGCGCTGTCGGCGGCCGGCTACCTGTGCTGGCGCGGTAAAGATCTGGCCACCCCCAAGGGCTGGATGACGGCGCTGATGGCTTACAACCAGTCGGAGATCTACGCCCGCGCCGTCCGGGATTGGGCTGCGGCATACGCAGCCGGTCGCCCGCTGTGAGGCGTCCGGTACGGGCTAGGCTCCCAGCAGGCCCTCACTAGGACAAAGCAGTCCCCACTCAGCTCAAGGAGAAGTCAGTGCCCATCATCCAGCAGGTCGGCGCCCGCGAGATCCTCGATTCCCGCGGCAACCCCACGGTCGAGGTCGAGGTCGCGCTGGAGGACGGCACCTTCGCCCGGGCCGCGGTGCCCTCCGGTGCCTCCACCGGTGAGCACGAGGCCGTGGAGCTGCGCGACGGTGGCGCGCGCTACGGCGGCAAGGGTGTGCAGAAGGCGGTCACCGCGGTCCTGGACGAGATCGCGCCGGTGGTCATCGGTATCAGCGCCGACGACCAGCGGTTGGTCGACCAGGCACTGCTGGACCTCGACGGCACGCCGGACAAGTCCCGGCTGGGCGCCAACGCCATGCTCGGGGTGTCGCTGGCGGTGGCCAAGGCCGCAGCCGACTCCGCGGCGCTGCCGTTGTACCGCTACCTCGGCGGCCCCAACGCCCACATCCTGCCGGTGCCGATGATGAACATCCTCAACGGCGGCGCGCACGCCGACACCGGAGTCGACGTTCAGGAGTTCATGGTCGCCCCGATCGGCGCACCCAACTTCGCGGAGTCGCTGCGCTGGGGCGCGGAGGTCTACCACTCGCTCAAGGCCGTGCTCAAGAAGCAGGGCCTGGCCACCGGTCTGGGCGACGAGGGCGGTTTCGCCCCCGACGTCGCCGGCACCACCGCCGCGCTGGACCTCATCAGCACCGCGATCGAGGCCACCGGCCTCAAGCTGGGCAGCGATGTGGCGCTGGCGCTCGACGTCGCGGCCACCGAGTTCTACACCGAGGGCAGCGGCTACGCGTTCGAGAAGCAGAACCGCACCGCTGAGCAGCTGGCCGAGTTCTACGCCTCGCTGCTCGACAGCTACCCGCTGGTGTCGATCGAAGACCCGCTGTCCGAGGACGACTGGGACGGCTGGGTGTCGCTGACCTCGGCGATCGGGGACCGGGTGCAGCTGGTCGGTGACGACCTGTTCGTCACCAACCCCGAACGTCTCGAGGAGGGCATCGAGCGGGGTGCGGCGAACGCGCTGCTGGTCAAGGTCAACCAGATCGGCACCCTGACCGAGACCCTGGACGCGGTCACCCTGGCTCACCACAGCGGTTACCGCACCATGATGAGCCACCGCAGCGGCGAGACCGAGGACACCACCATCGCCGACCTGGCGGTGGCCGTCAGCAGCGGCCAGATCAAGACCGGCGCTCCGGCCCGCAGCGAGCGGGTGGCCAAGTACAACCAGCTGTTGCGTATCGAGGAGGAACTCGGCGACGCAGCCCGTTACGCCGGCGAGCTGGCCTTCCCCCGTTACGCGCCGGAGAGCAAGTAGCAGCCAGGGGCCGCTGCCATGTCCGATCCGAAACGGCC
This sequence comes from Mycobacterium sp. UM_Kg1, assembly GCF_000972925.1. Taxonomy (NCBI): domain Bacteria; kingdom Bacillati; phylum Actinomycetota; class Actinomycetes; order Mycobacteriales; family Mycobacteriaceae; genus Mycobacterium; species Mycobacterium sp. UM_Kg1. Next base: position 21,938 of record NZ_JRMK01000017.1, read on the forward strand.
CGACGCCAAGCGGCGCGCCGCGACGTCGCGGCCGGGACGGGGCGGAGAAAACGGACGGGCGCGCCCGCGCCGGGCGCCGGCGGTACGCCGAGGGACCACCAGCTCGCGAACCCCGGCGCCGTCGCCGGCCGGAGCGGTCAAACGCGCCATCGCGGCGGCGGCCGAGCAGAGCTCGGAGCTGCGGGTGGGGTTCACCGCCCGGCGGGCGGTGATCCTGGCCGCGGTGATGTGCGTGCTCACCCTGACCCTCGCCGGGCCGGTCCGTACCTTCTTCGCCCAGCACGCGGAGATGAAACAGCAGTCCCAATTGGAGGACACCCTGCACCGCCAGATCAGCGACCTGCAGCAGCAGAAGGCCAACCTGGACGATCCCGCGCACATCCGGGCGCAGGCCCGCCAGCGGCTCGGCTTCGTCATGCCCGGCGAAATCCCGTACCAGGTGCAGCTGCCCGGCGCACCGGAGATGCCCGGCGAACCGGGCGCCGACTCCCCGGCCTTGGCCAGCGATGATCCCTGGTACACCGCGCTGTGGCACACCATCGCCGACGCGCCACACCCCGCGCCGGTGCCGCCGGGCCCCCCGGGACCGCCCGGTCCGCCGGGGCTGCCCGCCCCGCCTGTACCGGTGGTGCCCCGTGGTTGATCGCGCCGACCTGGACACGGTGAGCCGGCAACTGGGCCGCGAGGCCCGCGGCGTCCTGGAGATCTCCTACCGGTGCCCCAACGGCGAGCCCGCCGTGGTCAAGACCGCCCCGAAGCTGCCCGACGGGACACCGTTTCCCACCCTGTACTACCTGACGCACCCGGCGCTGACCGCCGCGGCCAGCCGGTTGGAGTCTTCCGGCCTGATGGCCGAGATGACCGAGCGGCTGCAGCACGACCCCGAGCTAGCAGCCCGCTACCGGGCCGCACACGAGTCCTATCTCGCCGAACGGGATGCGATTGAGCCGCTGGGCACCACGTTCACCGGCGGCGGGATGCCCGACCGGGTGAAATGCCTGCACGTGCTGATGGCGCATGCGCTGGCCAAGGGCCGCGGGGTCAACCCGTTCGGTGACGAGGCGCTGGCGATATTGACGGCCGAACCGGCGATGGCCGGCATCCTGGCCCCGCAGGACTGGCTATGACACGCGTCCTCGACGGGGCACAACGCAGTGCTGCCGTGAAGCGGTGCGCATGAACGCGGTGGCGGGAATCGACTGCGGCACCAACTCGATTCGGCTGCTGATCGCCGAGCCGGTGAACGGCGGCCTGCGCGACATCCATCGCGAGATGCGCGTCGTGCGGCTGGGCGAGGGCGTCGACGCGACCGGGCGATTCGCCCCCGAGGCGTTGGAACGCACCCGCGCGGCGCTGGCTGACTACGCTGATCTGCTGCTGGCCCACGGTGTTTCACGAGTGCGGATGGTGGCCACCTCGGCCACCCGGGACGCGGCCAACCGCGACGTGTTCTTCGCGATGACCGCGCAGGTCCTGGGCCGGGCGGTACCGGGCACCGTGGCCGAGGTCATCACCGGAGCGCAGGAAGCGCAACTGTCCTTCCGCGGCGCGGTCGGCGAGTTGGACGGCGCCGACGGACCATTCGTGGTCGTGGATCTGGGGGGCGGATCCACCGAGGTGGTGCTCGGGGATCCCGAGAACGGGGTGGTGGCCAGCTATTCGGCGAACGTGGGCTGTGTCCGGGTCACCGAGCGGTGCCTGCATTCCGACCCGCCGACCGCTGCCGAGGTTTCGGCTGCCCGCGACATGGTCCGCGGACTGCTCGGCGAAGCGGTCGCGGCCGTGCCCGTCCAGCGCGCCCGGACCTGGGTGGGGGTGGCCGGCACCATGACGACGCTGGCGGCGTTGGCGCTCGGTCTGCAGAAGTACGACCCGGCAGTGATTCACCTGTCGCATACCGGCTTCGACGAGTTGACGGCGGTCTGCGACCGGCTGATCGGGATGACCCGTGCCGAGCGGGCCGCGCTGGGTCCGATGCATCCCGGCCGTGTCGACGTGATCGGCGGCGGCGCGATCGTCGTCCAGGAACTGGCCCGGATCTTCGCCGAGCGCGCCGGTATCGGCGAGCTGGTGGTCAGCGAACACGACATTCTGGACGGAATCGTGTTGTCGATCGCTTAGTGGCCCCACCCGGGCCGGGTGCGGCCGCAGCGTAATCGAGCCGTTAAGGACGCCGCGTCGAGCGTAAAGAAAGCGTCAACGGCCACCACCGTGCCGGTTGAGCGGGTCTAGCTTCAGGGCAGGCGGGTTCCCGAGAAGGAGACCACGTGGCTGTCGTTGCGTACCTGATCCTGACGGTGGTGCTCTTCGCCCTGCTCGGCGCGGTGCTGAGGTGGGTGGAGCGACTGTGAGCATCGCCAACGCCGTCGGTCTGGCACTGACCGTTCTGGTGCTCGCGCTGCTGGTCGCGGCGCTGCTCTTCCCGGAAAGGTTCTAGTTGACCACGGCGGCCGCGTCGGCGGTGTTCCTGTCCTCGCTGGTGGTGGCGCTGGTTATCGTGCACGCCCCACTGGGGGACTACATGCACCGGGTCTACGCCCGCGAAACCCATTCCCGCGGTGAACGATTCATTTACCGCATGATGGGTGTCGACCCCGGGCGCGAGCAGACCTGGGTCGGCTATGCGCGCAGCGTGCTGGCTTTCTCGGCGGTGTGCGTGGTGTTCGTGTTCGCGGCGCAGTTGGTGCAGGGCGCGCTGGTGCTGCATCGCCCCCATCCGGCGGGCGCGATGACTGCCGGGCTGGCGTGGAACACCGCGGTCAGCTTCGTCACCAACACCAACTGGCAGGCGTACGCCGGGGAATCGGCCCAGGGGCATCTGGTGCAGATGGCCGCCTTGGCGGTGCAGAACTTCGTGTCCGCAGCGGTCGGGATGGCGGTGGCCATCGCCTTGGTGCGCGGCTTCGCGCGACGGCGCACCGCGGTGCTGGGCTCATTCTGGGTTGATCTGGTCCGCGGCACCCTGCGCATCCTGTTGCCCATCGCGACGCTTGCCGCCGTCGTCTTGATCGCCGGCGGCGTCGTCCAGAACTTCCACGTCGAAGACCAGACCCTGGCCACGATCGCAAGCGCGCCGCAGACCCTTCCCGGTGGCCCGGTGGCCAGCCAGGAGTCCATAAAGCTGTTGGGCACCAACGGGGGTGGCTTCTATAACGCCAACTCCGCGCATCCCTTCGAGAACCCCACCGCGTGGACCAACTGGTTGGAGATCTTCCTGCTGCTGGCCATCGCGTTCTCGCTGCCCCGAACGTTCGGGCGCATGGTGGGCAGCGCCAAGCAGGGGCACGCCATCGTCGCCGTCATGGCTGTGCTGGCCGTCATCGGCGTCGGCCTGCTCAGCGGGTCGCAGCTGGCGCACCACGGCACCGTTCCCACCGCGGTCGGGGCCGCCGGCGTAGGGGTCGAGCAGCGCCTGGGGGTCGCCGACTCCGCGGTCTTCGCCGCCGCCACCACGCTGACATCCACCGGCGCGGTGAATTCCGCGCACGACTCCTACACCAGTCTGGGCGGCCTGATGACGATGGTCGACATGCAGCTCGGGGAAGTGGCGCCCGGCGGTGCCGGTTCCGGCCTCTACGGACTGCTGATCCTCGCCGTGATCACGGTGTTCGTCGCCGGTCTGATGGTGGGGCGTACCCCGGAATATCTGGGGAAGAAGATCACGGCGCGCGAAATCAAGCTGGCGGCAAGCTATTTCCTGGTGATGCCGGTGGTCGTGCTGGCCGGCACGGCCATCTCGATCGCCCTGCCGGGACCGCGCTCGGCGATGAGCAACACCGGCCCGCACGGACTGTCCGAGGTGCTGTACGCCTTCACCTCCGCGGCCAACAACAACGGTTCGGCGTTCGCAGGCCTGGCCGCCGACGGGACGTGGTACGAGACCGCACTGGGAATCGCCATGCTCATCGGCAGATTCGTGCCGATCATCATGGTTCTCGCGCTGGCCGGGGCGCTCGCCGCGCAGGGCCGCACCCCGGAATCGATCGGCACGCTGCCCACCCACAAACCCCAGTTCGTGGGTCTGGTGGTCGGCGTGACGGTCATCCTGGTCGCACTCACCTTCCTGCCGTCGCTGGCGCTGGGGCCGCTGGCTGAAGGGCTGCACTGACATGCTCCCGGCCCTGGCCGCCTCCCCGTCACCGCAGACCGCGCACCGGCAGGTGCCCAGCGGCCTGATCGACCGCGCCCTGCTGGCCCGGTCGCTGCCCGCCGCGCTGCGCAAGCTCGATCCCCGCACCCTGTGGCGCACCCCGGTGATGCTGATCGTCGAGATCGGCGCCGCGTGGTCGACGGTGTTGGCGATGGGCGATCCGAGTTGGTTCGGCTGGCTGACCGTGGGCTGGCTGTGGCTCACGGTGGTGATCGCCAACCTGGCCGAGGCGGTCGCCGAAGGCCGCGGCAAGGCGCAGGCCGACGCGCTGCGAAAGTCCAAGTCCGACACGGTCGCGCGCCGGCTCCGCGGCTGGACCCCCACCACGCCCGGCTCCGAGGAGGCCGTCGCGGCGCCGCTGCTGCAACGGGGCGACGTCGTGGTGGTCGAGGCGGGCGAGATCATCCCCGGCGACGGCGACGTGGTGCAGGGCATCGCCTCGGTGGACGAATCGGCGATCACCGGCGAATCGGCGCCGGTGATCCGGGAATCCGGCGGAGACCGCTCGGCGGTCACCGGCGGAACCCGGGTGCTCTCGGACCGCATCGTGGTCCGGATCACCCAGCAGCCCGGACACAGCTTCGTCGACCGGATGATCGCGCTGGTCGAAGGCGCCAACCGGCAACGGACCCCGAACGAGATCGCGTTGAACATCCTGCTGGCCGCCCTCAGCATCATCCTGGTGATCGCCGTGGCCACCCTGCAGCCGCTGGCGATCTACTCCAAGACCAACAATCCCGGTGTCGCCGACACCGCGGCGCTCAACGGCAACGGCGTCACCGGCATCGTTCTGGTGGCGCTGCTGGTCTGCCTGATCCCCACCACGATCGGGGCGCTGCTGTCCGCCATCGGGATCGCCGGCATGGACCGGCTGGTGCAGCGCAATGTGCTGGCCATGTCCGGCCGCGCGGTGGAAGCCGCCGGCGACGTCAACACCCTGCTGCTGGACAAGACCGGCACCATCACCCTGGGCAACCGGCACGCCTCGGAGTTCCTTGCGCTGACCGGGGTGAGCGCCGCCGAACTCGCCGACGCCGCCCAGCTGTCCAGCCTCGCCGATGAAACCCCCGAGGGGCGCTCGATCGTCGTCTATGCCAAAGAGGCCTACGGGCTGCGTACCCGCACACCGGGCGAACTGATGGCCGCGACCTGGGTCGAGTTCTCTGCGCTGACGCGCATGTCCGGGGTGGACATCGGCGGACGCCAACTGCGCAAAGGCGCCACCCATGCGGTGGCGGACTGGGTGCGCGGCCACGGCGGCGAGATCCTCACCGAACTCGGCCAGATCGTCGACGGTATCGGCGCCGCCGGTGGCACCCCGCTGGTGGTCGCCGAAGTGCTCATCGGCGGACCCGCCAGGGTGCTCGGTGTCATTCACCTGCGCGACGTGCTCAAGCAGGGCATGCGCGAGCGGTTCGACGCGATGCGCCGGATGGGCATCCGGACCGTGATGATCACCGGCGACAACCCGCTGACCGCCAAGGCGATTGCCGATGAGGCCGGGGTCGATGACTTCCTTGCCGAGGCCACCCCCGAAGACAAGCTGATGCTGATCAAACGGGAGCAGCAGGGCGGTCGGCTGGTCGCGATGACCGGCGACGGCACCAACGACGCCCCGGCGCTGGCACAGGCCGATGTCGGGGTGGCGATGAACACCGGCACCAGTGCCGCCAAGGAAGCCGGCAACATGGTGGACCTGGACTCCGACCCCACCAAACTCATCGAGATCGTGGAGATCGGCAAGCAGCTGCTGATCACCCGGGGCGCGCTGACCACGTTCTCGATCGCCAACGACATCGCCAAATACTTCGCCATCATCCCGGCACTGTTCGTGGCGATCTTCCCGGGACTGGGCCTGCTCAACGTGATGCGGTTGCACAGTCCGCAGTCGGCGATCCTGTCGGCGGTGATCTTCAACGCGCTGATCATCGCCGCCCTGATCCCGCTGGCGCTGCGCGGAGTGCGCTACGTCGCGGGCAGCGCGTCCGCGCTGCTCAACCGCAACCTTGCGGTCTACGGCCTGGGCGGCATCGTGGCCCCGTTCCTCGGTATCAAACTGATCGACCTGCTGGTGCAGCTGCTACCCGGGATGGCCTGAGATGAGGATGACGGACGCGGTCCGGGGCCACCTGGTGGCGCTGCGGGCACTGCTGGTGTTGACCGCCATCCTGGGCATCGGCTACCCGCTGTTCGTCTGGCTGGTGGCGCAGATCCCCGGTCTGCACAGCCGCGCCGAAGGCTCACTGATCACCGTCGACGGCCGGCCGGTCGCCAGCGCCCTGATCGGGCAGTCGTTCACCGACGCCGCCGGCCGTCCGTTGCCCCAGTATCTGCAGAGCCGACCGAGCGCAACCGGTTACGACACGCTGGCAAGCGGGGCAAGCAATTTGGGCCCGGAAAGCGTGGTCGACCGGCCCGCGCACCCGAGCCTGCTCAGCGAAGTCTGCACGCGCAGCGTAGCCGTGGCACAGGTGGAAGGCCTGGGTGCGGCGGCCGGGGCGCGGCCGTTCTGCACTCCCGGCGGAAAGGGCGCGGTACTGGACGTTTTCGGCCCGCGCGATGCCCACGGCGCCGTCACCCATCCAAGCCGTGTGGTCAGCGTCAACGAACCGTGCCAGGCCGGCAGCGCACCCTTTATGGCCGAATTCCACGGCGTCCGGGTGCAATGCGCGCAGCCGGGCGAGGACTATGCGGCCGGCCGCATCGTGCCGATCCGGGGGGCGGCGCCCGGGCATCCCCGGGTGCCGGCCGATGCGGTCACCGCCGGCGGCAGCGGCCTGGACCCCGACATCTCACCGGCCTACGCCGACCTGCAGGCCGAGCGGATCGCGAAAGCGCGGGGTATCAGTGCAGCCGACGTGCGCGCGGTGATCGGCGCCCATCAGCGCGGCCGGCTGCTGGGATTCCTCGGCGAGGCCCGGGTGAACGTGGTCGCGGTCAACCTGGAATTGGACCGCCTGCACCCTGTCGCCGGTTGCTGCCGGGGCGGATGATCGAACTGTGAGCCCTTACGACTCGCCTTGCAAGCGTGGGGAGTTGCGCATCTACCTCGGTGCGGCGCCCGGTGTCGGCAAAACCTACGCAATGCTCGGGGAGGCCCATCGGCGGCTGGAGCGGGGCACCGACGTGGTGGCGGCGGTGGTCGAGACCTACGGCCGGCGGCACACCGAGGAACTGCTCGAGGGAATCGAGGTGGTCCCGCCGCGCTGGATCGACTACCGCGGCAAGCGTTTCCCCGAACTCGATGTCGACGCCGTGCTGGCGCGACGGCCGCAGGTGGCGCTCGTCGACGAGCTGGCCCACACCAATACGCCGGGAAGCACCAACCACAAACGGTGGCAGGACGTCGAACAACTGCTCGCTGCCGGAATCACGGTGATCTCCACACTCAATGTGCAGCACCTGGAGAGCCTCAACGACGTCGTCGCCGAGATCACCGGCGTACAGCAGCAGGAGACCGTGCCGGATGCGTTCGTCCGGCAGGCGTCGCAGCTGGAACTCGTCGACATCGCTCCCGAAGCCCTGCGCCGACGACTCGCTCACGGAAACGTCTACGCACCGGAGAAAGTCGACGCGGCCCTGTCGAACTTCTTCCGGGGCGGCAACCTCACAGCGCTGCGGGAACTGGCGCTGCTGTGGGTGGCGGACCAGGTGGACGCCGCGCTGGCCAAATACCGCGCCGACAACAAGATCACCGCCACCTGGGAGGCCCGCGAGCGTGTGGTGGTGGCCGTGACCGGCGGCCCGGAATCGGAGACGCTGATCCGGCGTGCCTCACGGATCGCGTCGCGGTCCGGGGCGGAGCTGGAGGCACTGCACGTGCTGAACGGCGACGGGCACGCGGGCTTGCCGCCCGCGCGGATCGGGAAGATCCGCGAACTGGCCGGCAGCCTGGGCGCTGCACTGCACGTCGTCGTCGGCGACGACGTGCCGAGCGCGCTGCTGGACTTCGCTCGCGAAGTCAACGCCACGCAGCTGGTGATCGGGACGTCACGCCGGTCCCGCTGGGCGCGGCTGTTCGAGGAGGGCATCGGAGCCACGGTGGTGCGCCGGTCCGGCAAGATCGACGTCCACATCGTGACCCACGAGGAGTCCCGGAGCGGCATCCGTATGCCGGTGATGTCCGCCCGGCAACGTCGCGCCCTGCCGTGGCTGGCGGCGGCGTTCGTACCCGCGGCGGTGTGCGCCGTCACCGTGAAACTGTTGGACCCGCTGCTCGGGGTGGGCGGCGAGAGCGCGCTGTTCTTCGTCAGTGTGCTCGTGGTGTCGCTGCTGGGAGGCGTTGGGGCGGCAAGTGTTTCGGCGGTGATATCGGGGTTGCTGCTCAACTATTTCCTGATCGACCCACGCTACAGCTTCACCATCGCCGACACCGATTCGGCGATCACCGAGATCGTCCTGCTGTTGGTCGCAGTTGCCGTCGCGGCGCTGGTGGATCGTGCCGCCGAACGCGCCCGCGAGGCCGGCCGTGCGTCACATGACGCGGAGCTTTTGGCCCTGTTCTCCGGGGCGGTGCTGCGCGGCGCCGATCTTGCGACGCTGCTGGAACGCGTGCGGGAGACCTACGCGCTGCGGGCGGTGAGCCTGCTGCGGATGCGCACCCCCGCCGACACGGAATCCGGGCGCACGATCATCGCCACCGTGGGCGAGGCACCGCAGTTGACCGTCGAGTCCGCCGACACCGCGATCGACGCCGACGAGGAATTCTGGATGCTGCTCTCGGGAAGACAGTTGGCGGCCCGTGACCGACGGGTGCTGTCGGCGGTGGCCAAACAGGCTGCCGGTCTGGTCAGGCAGCGTGAACTGGCCGCCGAGTCCACCCGCGCCGAGGCCGTCGTACGCGCCGATGAACTGCGCCGCTCGCTGCTGTCGGCGGTCAGTCATGACTTGCGGACCCCGCTGGCCGCGGCCAAGGCCGCGGTGTCGAGCCTGCGCGCCGACGACGTCGGATTCTCACCGGAGGACACCGCCGAACTGCTGGCCACCGTTGAGGAATCGGTCGACCAACTCACCGCACTGGTGGCCAACCTGCTCGACTCCTCCCGGCTGGCCGCCGGGGTGGTGCGACCGGAGTTGCACGGGGTGTATCTCGACGACGCTGTGGAACGCGCCATGGGAAGTATCGGCCGCGGCGACACCGGCTTTCGCCGTACCGGTATCGAGCGTGTCGCCGTCGACGTGGGCGACGCGGTGGTGCTGGCCGATGCGGGGCTGCTGGACCGGGTCCTGGCCAACCTGCTGGACAACGCCCTGCGCTACGCCCCGACCGGCTCCGTGCGGGTCAGTGCATCCCGGCTCGGCGACCGGGTGGTGCTCAACATCGCCGACCAGGGCCGGGGCCTGCCGCCGGGCGGCGAGCGCCTGTTCGAGCCCTTCCAGCGCAGCGGCGACCAGCACAACACCACCGGGATCGGGCTGGGCCTGTCGGTGGCGCGAGGGTTCGCCGAAGCGATGGGCGGAACCCTCTGCGCCACCGAGACACCGGGCGGCGGGCTCACCATGGTGCTGGATCTGGCCGCGCCGCCCGAGCCGTGACTCAGTGCTTCCAGATGACCTTGTCGACTCCGGCGGCGTCGCGGTAGACGACGCTGTCGGGCGCCGTGCCGTTTTTGACGTCGAAGTAGAGCCGGCCAGTGGTCTGGCTGCCCGTCGCGATAGGCGTGTTGGGCAGGCCGTCGGTTTCGTTGCCCTTCATCACCGCAAACGTCGAGCTGTTGACGGCGCGGGCGTTGAAGTCGGCGATATTGGGTGTCGGAGTGCCGCTTACCGCGCGCGCGGTGACGTCCGAATACCAGATCCCGTCATTGTGCCCGCTGGGCTGCAGGTTTTCGACGGTGTAATCGATAGCTCCGCCGGGGCTCTGGATTTCTTGCGAGTCGCCGAAACCGACCACCTGAGGGTCGGCCCATGCCGGCGCCACTGCCAGCATTCCTGCCGCCGCGAGGCCGGCCGTTGCCACGGCTGTTTTCTTGGCGATGTGGGAGAACATCACGGTATTGCTCCTTCCGCTTGGTTCGGAAGGCATATCCGCGCCGACGGAATTCAAAACCTGCAATTCACACCTCGAAGCGATAACCCATCCCCGCCTCGGTGAGCAGATGCTTGGGATTCGACGGATCGTCTTCGAGTTTGCGCCGCAACTGAGCCAGGTAAACCCGCAGGTACTGGGTCTCCTTGGCGTAGGCCGGACCCCACACCTGGGTGAGCAATTCGTCGCGGCCCACCAATTTGCCCCGGTTGCGCACCAGCATCTCCAACATGCCCCACTCGGTGGGGGTCAAGTGCACCTCGCCGCCGTTCTTGATGACTTTCTTGGCCGCCAGGTCCACGGTGAACGAAGAGGTCTCGACTATCGGCTGGTCGATCTCGGCGGTGGCGGTATTGCGCCGTGCGGCGGCCCGCAGTCGAGCCAGGAATTCGTCCATTCCGAAGGGTTTGGTGACGTAGTCGTCGGCGCCGGCGTCCAGGGCCTCCACCTTGTCGGCGGAATCAGTGCGCGCCGACAGCACGATCACCGGAGCCGTCAGCCAGCCGCGAAGCCCGGCCAGCACCTCGATGCCGGAGATGTCGGGCAGCCCCAGGTCCAGGATCACCACGTCAGGGCGCTGCTCAGCGGCGGCGCGCAACGCTCCGGCCCCGGTCGAGGCGGTGACGACTTCGTAGCCGCGCACCGACAGGTTGATCTTCAGCGCGCGCAGGATCTGCGGCTCGTCGTCGACTACCAGAACCCGTGTGCTCATCAGCTCTCTCCCCCCGGTGCGGCCAGATCTATCACCATGGTCAACCCGCCACCGGGCGTCTCCGTCGCCGTGATGGTGCCGCCCATCGCCTCGGTGAAGCCGCGCGCCACCGACAGCCCCAGGCCGACCCCGCTGGTGTTGTCGCGGTCGCCGAAGCGCTGGAACGGACCGAACACATACGCCTCGCCCCCCGGGGGCAGGCCGCGGCCCTCATCGGCGACGTTGATCAGCACCCGGTCTCCGACGCGGCCGGCCGTCACCCGCACCACGCTGTCAGAGGCGTAGCGCAACGCGTTGTCGATCACGTTGGCCAGCACCCGTTCCAGCAGACCGGCGTCGGCCATCGCCACGGTCGCCCCGACCTCGACCTTCACCTGGTCCACTCCGGCCCGGGCGAAGGCGCTGCTGCGCTTTCCGATTCCGACCAAAGCGCGCTGCACCACCTCTTCCAGGTAGACCTTGGTCAGCTCGGGCCGGATCACACCGGCCGCCAGCCGCGAGGAGTCCAGCAGGTTGCCCACCAGGTCGGTGAGTTGGTCGATCGATTCCTCCACGGTGGCCAGCAGTTCGGCGGTGTCGGCGGGGGAGAAGTCGACGTCGTCGGCGCGCAGGCTCGACACCGCCGCCTTGGCCGCGGCCAGCGGGGTGCGCAGGTCATGGCTGACCGCCGACAACAATGAACGGCGCAGCTCATCGGTGCGCATCACCGCGTCGGCGCGGTCGGCCTCGGCGGCCAGTTCCTCCTGGCGGACCAGTCCGGCGGCCTGCCGGGCCACCACCGACAGCACCCGCCGATCACGTGAGGCCAACTGCCGGCCGGCCATCAGCATCCAGAATTCGTTGTCGCCCACATCGATCGAGGTGTCCGCGAGATCGACCGAGGTACACGGTTCTTCGCCCACCGAGGCCACCACCTGGGTAGTCGCGGTGTTGTTCGACACCCGAACCAGGCTGACCGAGCGCTGCGCGTAGGTCTCGCGAACCCGCTCGAGCAGGGTGTCCAGATCCGCGCCGCGCAGCACTGATCCGGCGAACAGCGTCATCAGTTCGGCTTCGCGTGAGGCCCGGCCGGCCTCCCGGCTGCGGTTGGCGGCGCTGTCGACCAGGGCCGCCACCGCCACCGCCACCAACAGCAGCACCACTTCGGTTACCGCGGCGTCGGTTTCGGCGACGGTGAAGTCGTGACGCGGCGCGAGCAGGAAGTAGTTCAGCAGCACTCCCGACAACACTGCCGAGAGCACCGCCGGGCCGATCCCGCCGAGCAGGGCCACCAGCAGCACACCGACGAAGAACAGCGCACTCAGACCGGTCTCCAGGTAGCGGTCGAGCAGGCCCACGGTGATCGCGCACATCACGCAGGGCACCACGACCGCCGCCAGCCAGGACACTGCGCGCCGTTCCGGCGGCGAGAGCGACAGCGCCCGCAGACCCGGACGGGCGGCGTCGGTGGTGACGATGTGCACGTCGATGTCGCCGGAGTGCTGCACCACCGCCGCACCGACGCCCTCGTCGAAGATGCGCGCCCAGCGCGACCGCCGGGAGCTGCCGATCACCAGCTGGGTGGCGTTGACGTCACGGGCGAACTCCAGGAGCCCGGTCGGCACGTCGTCGCCGATCACGGTGTGCAGCGAGGCTCCCAGGCTGATCGCCAGCTGGCGCATTTTGCCGACCCACGGGGCCGGTGCTCCCGACAGGCCGTCGCCGCCCAGGACGTGCAGCACCAGCAGTTCACCACCGGCTTTGGAGGCGATCCGGGACGCCCGGCGCACCAGGGCCTCGGATTCGGGTCCGCCGGTGACCGCTGCCACGATGCGTTCCCGGGCCTCCCAGGTCTCGGTGATCTTCTTGTCGGCCCGGTACCGGGTCAGTGCGGCGTCGACCTGCCCGGCCAGCCACAGCAGCGCCAGTTCCCGCAGCGCGGTCAGGGTCTCGCCGCGGAAGTAATTGGCCAGCGCCGCATCCACCTTCTCCGGGGGATAGACGTTGCCGTGGGACAGCCTGCGGCGCAGTGCTTCCGGTGCGATGTCGATGAGTTCGATCTGCTCGGCCCTGCGCACGACCGCGTCGGGGACGGTGTCGAGCTGGGGGGTCCCGGTGATCTTGGCGGCGACGTCGCTCAAGCTCTCCAGCTGCTGGACGTTGAGGGTGGAGATGACGGTGATGCCCGCGTCGAGCAGTTCTTCGATGTCCTGCCAGCGTTTGGCGTTGCGGCTGCCGGGCGGGTTGGTGTGGGCGAGGTCGTCGACCAAGACCACCTGCGGGTGGCGTGCCAGCACCGCGTCGACGTCGAGTTCGCCGCCGGGCTCGCCGACGATCTCGAGGCCCTGCAGCAGTTCGGCAGTCTTGGGGCGGCCGTGCGTCTGCACCGCGGCGGCCACCACATCGGTGCCGCGCTCGGCGCGACGGTGGGCTTCGCCGAGCATGGCGTAGGTCTTCCCGACTCCGGGCGCAGCCCCTAAGTAGATGCGGAGTTCACCGCGCCGGGGGCGCTGGCTCACGACACTCACCCGACCATCATCCCGGCAAACGGCGTCCTCAGCCAGCGGCGACGGGCCGTGCCATCACGGTGGGCTTGAACCCGTAGCGCGGGTTGCTCGACCCCGAGCCGCTGCGCGCCGCCGCGGCCGCCGCCGGAATCCCGGCCCCGACGGCGTTGACCGTGCCGGCCTCCTCGGCGTCGGTCCAACCGTGGCTGACCAGGGTGGCGGCATTGTCGGGAATGGACGTCGCCGTCGCCGGCACCGCCGCGGGCCAACTGGACGGCACCGACAGCCCGCCGGCCGCGGCGGCCTTGCCGAGGCCGGCCAGCACCGGTGCGCCCCCGGAAGCCGCCCCGGCCGGGGCGCCCACGGAGTCCGCCAGCACCATCAATCCCGCCGCGTCGGCCGCGGGTCCGTGCGCGATGGCGATGGCGCTGGCGATACCGGCGAACATGTGCCACACACCGGCGTTGCTCAACGCCGAACTGTAGGTCTGCAGTCCGTTCCAGATCCCGATGTTCTGGGTGGAGCCGATGAAGTTGGACAGGAAGTCGGCACCGCCCTGCGCCGGCAGTGACGCCGCGGCCGGGCCGGCCAGGGTCTGCACGGCCGCGGGCAGACCGGAGACCAACTGCGACAGGCCGTCCTGGGCGCTGCCGGCCGACGCCTGGGCCACCGCGGCGCCCTGACCGGCCAGGCCGGCCGGGTTGGTGCCGGGTGCCGGGGTGTTCAGCGGTTGCAGCACCCCGGCCAGCGACGACGAGGCCGCGTAGCCGTACATGGCCAGGGCATCCTGCGCCCACATCTCGGCGTACTGGGCCTCCACCGCCGCGATCGCCGCGGTGTTGAGCCCCAGGAAGTTGGTCGCCACCAGGGCCGCGAACTGTGCCCGGTTGGCGGCCACCACCGCCGGCGGCACCGTCATCGCGAAGGCCGCCTCGTAGGCTGCGGCCGACGCCGATGCCTGAGCCGCGGCGTGCTCGGCGGCAGCGGCGGTGGTGTTGAGCCAGCCGATGTAGGGCCGGGCGGCGGCGGCCATCGCCGCGGCGGCCGGGCCGCGCCAGGTCTCCTCGGTCAGCGTGGAGATCACCGACTCGTAGCTGGCCGCGGTGGTGGCCAGTTCGGCGCCCAGCGCGTTCCAGGCCGTGGCGGCAGCGGTCATCGGCGCGGCGCCGGCGCCGGCGTACATGCGTGCGGAGTTGATCTCGGGGGGCAGGGCTGCGTAATCCATGTCGGCGAGATCCGTCCTAGACGATCGGCTTACGGGGCATCACAACCGGCTTGACGCCGTAGCGCGGCCGGCCGAACCCGTAGCGGCCGCGCTCGGCGGGCGCCACGGGAGCACCGGCGGGCAGCGTGGCCGCACCGTGCGGTGCGGCGGCCGGGCCGGCGGCGGCGAGCGGGCGGGCGGTGGCGGCCGGTTCGGCTTCGGCGGCCCAGGTGGGCGGCGCCGAGAGCTTGTTGACCGGGGCGGCCTGGCCGGCGGCCGCGGCCACCGGGGCTCCGGCGGGGGCCGGTGTGGTCTGGGCGACCAGTTCGGCGTCGACGGCGCCGGTGATGTGGTGGACCACGCCGGACGGGTTGGTGATGAAGCCGGTGCCCAGGCTGGTGAACGCCGAGGTGCCGGAGGCCAGGTTGCTGGCCTGCATGGCGGCCAGGATGGCGGAGTTGCTGGCGATTCCACCGAGCCCATAGGTCGGGTCGGCGGCGGCGCCCGTTCCGGCGTTCGCCAGGCTGGACGCGGTGCCCAGCCCCGCGGTGGAGGTGGCCGCCGCGGAGTTGGCGGACTCGGTCTGTCCATAGGACTCGGCGCTGGTGCGCAGGGTGTGGATGAACAATTCCTGCATGGCCGCGGCCTGGGCGCTGATCTGCTGATACAGCGTGCCGTAGGCGGAGAACTGGGCGGCCTGCAGCGCGGAGACCTCGTCGGCGGCGGCCGGGGCCAACCCGGTGATCGGGCTGGCCACGGCCGCGTTCTGGGCGTTGAGTCCCGCGGCGATCGTTTGCAGGTCACCGGCCGCCGCGGTCAACGCCTCGGGATGGGTGGTCAGGAACGACATGACAGCTCCTCGCGAAGAGTGGAGCCGGCCCCTGCGGGGCCGGGTTATCGCTCCACTTTTTCGCTCGACCTGCGGCTGTGAGGTGTCGTTAACGAGTTCTTAACGGTATGGCACGGATTATTGACGGTTTGCTATCAGGCCCAGCTGGACCCGACGGCGGCGTCGGTGCCGGCCATGTTGTTGCCGGCTGTCTGCACCTTCTGCCCGTGGGCGTTGGCCTGCTCGTAAATGACCTGGAAGTTGCGCCCGAGGGCGGTCACGAACTCCTGGCAGGCCACCGAGCCGGCGCCGCCCCAGAAGTCCCCGGCGGCCAGCACGTCGTGCACGATCGCCTGGTGTTCGGCCTCCAGGGCGGCGGCCTGGGCGCGGATCAGCGCGCCGTGGGCGTCGACATCACCGAACTGGTAGTTGATGGACATCGGAATCATTACTCCTTGTTGTTGTGATTGGGTTAGCTGCTCAGGACCTGCTGCGAAGCAGCTTCCTGCTGTTCGTAGAGGTTGGCGTCACGGAGCAGTCCGTCGCGCACGTCGTGCAGCATCTTGACGATGTTGCTGAACGCGGTCTGCATCTGCCCCATGGTGTCGTAGGACGTGCGTTCGGCCAGCCCGCCCCAGCCGGAGCCGGAAATGCTGGTCGTCGACGCCCACATCCGCCGGGCTTCGTCCTCCACGGTCTGCGCGTGGGCGTCGAAGCGGGCCGCCGTTGCACGCATGGCGTGCGGGTCGGTCATGAAACGGGTGGTCATTGTTCTTTCTCCTTGGGTTGTTCTGTTTTCACTGCTCAGCCGGCCGCCACCGGATGGATGGTGACGGTGGGCCGAAATCCGTAGTTGTTGGCGTTGGTCGAGGAGTTGGCGCGTGCGGCCATCGGTGCGATGGGCATCCCGGCGGGCATGGCGCCCGCGCCGCGCTCGGCCGCGGCCGGCAGGGCCGCGCCGGCGAGCGCGGTGGTGCTGTTGCCCACCGTGGCGCCGGCGGAGGCCCATGTCGGGGGGACCGACAACAGGCCGACCGAGGCCGACCGCCCCATGCCGGCCACCACGCCGGCGCTTTTGCCCGCCGCGCCCAGCGCGCCGCTACCCAGCGTTCCGGCCGAACTGGCCAGCCGCGCCGCGCCCGTCAGGGCGGGGGCCGCATACATAGGCGCCGCGGCCAGCGCGGATGTCGCGGGGCTGCCGTCACCGGCGCTGCCGAAGATGCCCAGCATGTTCGACAACACACCCATCAGGTTCGAGCCACTCGAGCTCGCCATCGAGGTCAGGTCGGCGGGGTTCAGCAGGCCGCTCAGCATCCCCTCTGCGGCCGACGACCCGGACTGCAGCGGCGACGAAAAGCTTTGCAGCGCTGAGGGGATCGCCGAGATCAGCTGGGAGACGCCGCTCAGGCCTGCCGGGCTGGTGCTGGTGACGGGCTCGGTGAACGGGGTCACCTGTGCGGCGGCCGCCGCCGAGCCCGCGTAGCCGTACATGGCCGCGGCGTCCTGGGCCCACATCTGCGCGTACTGCGCCTCGGTGGCCATGATCGCCGGGGTGTTCTGGCCCAGCAGGTTGGTCGCGACCAGCATCATCAACAAGCTGCGGTTGGCCGCGATCAGCGGCGGCGGCACTGTCATGGCGAACGCCGTCTCGAACGCCGCCGCGGCCGCGGTGGCCTGGGTGGCGGTCTGCTCGGCCAGCTCGGCGGTGGTGTTCAGCCACGCCACGTAGGGCGTGACCGCGGCGATCATCGCCGCCGACGACGGGCCCGTCCACGGCCCGCCGGCCAGCGTGGTGACCACCGCCTGATACGCGGCGGCCGTCATGCCCAGTTCCACGGCCAAGCCCTGCCAGGCGGTGGCGGCGGCCAGCATGGGCGCCGCTCCCGGTCCGGTGTAGATCCAGGCAGAGTTGATCTCCGGGGGCAATGCCCCGAACTCCAACATTTCTCGAATCCTTTGTGTGTCTGTGGACCTAGCGGGCTGCGATCGCGTTGGCGGCCTCGGTCGCCTCGTACGCGCCGGCGCTGGTCATCAAGGTGGTGACGAACATCTGGTGAACCGCATCCGCCTGGGCACTGACCGCCTGGTACAGCCCGGCGTGCGCAGCGAACTGGGCGGCGGTCAACGCCGACACCGGGTCCGCCGCAGCGGGGATCACACCGGTTGTCGCCGGGGCGGCCGCCGCGTTCTGGGCGGCCATCGCCGAGCCGATACCGGTCAATTCGCCGGCCGCGGCCGTCAGCTCTGCGGGCTGAGCGCTCACGAACGACATCAACGACATCACCATCTCCTCATCGAACGAGCCGGCACCGTGCCGGCCACGAGATCCACAGTGCCGATGCGCCGCTCGGAAAGCTCGTGTCCTTACGCGCTCTTAACGCCCCCGGAACGAACCTTGATGAGTCCTTGATGTCCGCATCCCGTCTGCGCCGCAAATCCCCACTGTGCCTGCGGATTTGCCGCCTAGAGGCGGGTCGGAGACGGCCGACAAGTTGGCGTCGATTTGTGAGGCAGGTCTCTGCTCGCGGGTCGGCTACAAGGCTGATTTGTGGGCAGCCGACAGGCCTTGGATGGGGCTGGCCGGGCGCGGATTGCGGTGCCGGCGTGCCCGCGGTGGGGGAGTGTGGCGCTACGCCGGAGTGCCGATGGCGCGGAGAGTGCTCTCAACCGTCGTCAACACGAACCAGTCAACCCCTTCCAGGGTGGCTACTTCGACCTGGTCGATGGTGCGCCACGGGACCCGGAGCTTGATAGAACACCGGTTTCAGTCACCCAACTTCAGCCGTAATCGTCCTCGGGAAGGGGATGTCGTCACGTGCAATGTCGTGCGGGAAACACGGCGAAGTCGCAATGACGCTGGGCGGGTATCCCGGCGGGTTGGACGCCCTGATCTGGAAGGTGTAACCATCCGGCGAATAACCGAACCTGTTGGGTTTACGGAAATCGTCGCGCTCGAAGACCCACCAGCCCCAGCTCGTCCAGATGTCGCCTGTCTGGGTGATGAGCTTGTCGGCGTCGACCTCTGAGGGCACAGTCAGGTCGCCGGTTGCCGTGAACTCGACCGGCGGGTTGGTGTTGAGGGGTGAATCGTTGCATGGCACGGCGGTGGTGCCGCCGCTGTATCGACTCGCGTCGAAGGCGATTCCAGGAGGTAGCGCGGTAAGTGTCTTCTTGAGGTATGCGAGCACCGTGTCCTGGGCTTGTTGCTGACTCGTCGGCGTGACGACAATCGCTTTCCACCCCGGAGGGGGCGGGGGTGCCGATGTCATGGTGGAACCTCCCGAAATAGTTGCCCCTGTGGGGACAGGCGGACCCAGCGGTTGTTCGGTGTGGCAGCCGACTGTCAGAAATCCGAGCAGCGCAAGTGCCATGATCTGCTGAAGCTGCGCAATACCGCGCCGGTACTCGTTGCCCATGATGTCTAGCCCCCTACCGGGTAGGGAGCTTGCACGCCGCCGATCACCGCGCCCAGGTTGGCCAGCGACGGAGTGTTCGCATCCCAGTAGCTGCCGTGGGTTTTCAGGCTCGGGAAGAGTCCGCCCGGTCCTGTGCCAACTCCACTTCCGGCGAAGAGGTTGTTTGCTCCGAAATCCGCGCCCATCGGGTCGGGCCCGAGGGTATGGGAAGTGACGACGTTGGCGAGGCTGATCGGATCGAACGGGTCAGTCATGGCATACACCGTGCCCCCGGGGTTGATGTTCAGGTCGCTGGCATGGTCTACCAGCATGCCTGGGCTGGCGACCGCGATGACATTGTCGGCGGCCAGATGGTGCCCGTCGCTGGCCGCCGCTCCGACCAATGTGGTGCCGTAGCTGTGCCCGATCACGGTGTCGGTGGACGGTGCTCCGATGTGCGAGGCCCGCATCCCGTTCTCGAATGAGTCGAGGGCACCGGCCCCGTGCTGGGCGTAGCTGGGCCACGGCGCCTGTTCCAGTACAGACATCGGGCGGTCATACGCCATCCAGGTCGTCACCGATACGTCTCCGGTGTGGAGGTCGCGGTTAGCAACCATCGCCGCGTCGTACATCGCCGCTGCCCTGGTCATGTTGCCCCCGACGTGGGTGAGGTCGTCGCCAGTTCCGGGCACCAGGACGGCGTTGTGGCTGGCATTGTCGGGATTGCCGATCGACACCGCGGCGTGGCCCTTGTCATCGAGGAAACCCAGGTAGCGAGACGGGCCATCTTTCGGCGCCTTCATCGCGTTCTGCACGCCCTGATACTCCGCCAGCGAGTGCTTGGCCGCTTGTAGTTGCGTTCCGAGAGCAGCTAGCTCGCTGCTTGTCTCCGGGCTGTGATCGCCCATGTAGACCTGGCGGGCCAGGTGGTCGTAGCGCCCTTGCATCGAATCGACGTTGGCCTGGGCATTGGCCATCAGCTCGGGCAGATGACGTTCGTTGTTGTAGTGGTTCTTGTCTGCGAACGGCATCCCCGGGTGGTTGCCGATGAAGTGGTCGCTGTCGTAGACGGCATCTTTCTGGTCCTCTGACAAGTGAGTCCACCACTGCGTGAACTGCTGCGGATCATCCGGCGGAAGGTCCGGCCCCCGCACGCCAACACCACCTGCACCGCCGTCGGCGCCCTCGTCGCCGAAGCTGAACTCGTGCAACCCCGCGCCGGCTGCGGTGAGGTTGCGGGAGAGGTCATCCTCGTCGTGGACGAGTTTGTAGACCTTGGACATCAGGTAGCTGCGGTGGCCCTCGGCTGCCAGTTCACGCTGTTCCAACTCGGCGGCGGAGCGGTACCAGGTGATCCGGTCGGTGACGGACCAGTCTTCACCGACCGTGAAGTTGTCGTTCTCGATTTCGTCCACGGTGTCGAGCACCGAACTCTTGGTGCCGTCCTGGGCATCGGCACCGCGCTCGGCGATCCCTGCGAGGGTGTCGGTGGTATCAACGGGCGTGCGGATTTTCACCAGGTCGAGGTAGGCGCGGTCCTGGAAGGCTTCGGCACCTGAACCGGTCCACTCGGTCCCGCCGGGGCGCATGGAGGCTTGATGCACCTCGGTGAATGCGGACTCCCACGTGCGGCCGAGGTTTCGCCAGGCGGCTGCGCTGGCCCGCAGGTGATCCCAGCTGGCAGCGCGGACCTCGGAGAGGGTCGGTAGACCAGACATCGGGTGTTACCTGCCTACGCCGAATCCGCCGGCTGCGCCGTCGTCGCCACCGGCTGCGCGCGGGACCCGGGGGGTGATGCCCGGCGGCAGCCCGCCGGCCCCACCGTCGCCGCCCGGGCCGGCGGGCAGGTGCGAGGCCACCGCGGTGAGGCGCTGCGCCCCCTGCTCGTCCTGGTCCTGGTATTCGGTCGCTGCTTTGGTGAGCTTGCTCCCGTTCGCGGTCATCCGGGATTTGCAGGCGGTGCCGATGGCGCTCATCGCGGCGTTCACCGCGCCCGTGGCTGCGCCGGTGGACTGCCAGGTGGACAGAGTCACGGTCGGCAGAGCCGGGGCGACTGTCGCGGCGAGAGTTTCGCAACGTTGCGCGACGGTACGCAGACCTTCGGGGGTGACCTTGAGGGTAGGGGAGGTCATTGGGGAACTGTATTTGAAGGACGCGATTCAGGGGATAGACCCAACCCTCTCGTCTGTCTGGAAGAAACTCAAGGTCGAGTTGCCGATCGACCGAACACTTTGGTGTTCCCAGGCGGAAGGGCGGTTCCTACGGCTCGGTGAGTACCGCTGGGCATTCGGCAACGCGTGCGCAGACGTCGGTATAGACGGGCTGATGTCCCCACGGCCTAAGGCACCCCACCGCGTCACTGGCGATCAGTGCAGGCGCTAACGTCAAAGTCGTGCAGAAACTCCTAGGGCATGCGACAGCGGCCTTGAAGGCCATCGAGAGCGCTGCGGTATCACGGCGGTATTCGGAACGTCAGGCCGAGGCGGCCTCAAACAGGCTCTGACCTGCAACGCCCCCATAGCCCAATTGGCAGAGGCAGCGGACTTAAAATCCGCACAGTGTCGGTTCGAGTCCGACTGGGGGCACGGTGTTTGTGTTGGTAATCGGGTTGGTGGCCCGTGCGACTGCCGATGACTGCCCGCCGCGTCAACCGTCGATCCGCGCCACCGGCGACCAAGGCCGGGGCTGTGCGGCGCGCCTCAGCGTCCGTCGGCCGCCTGCGCGGCGAGCGCGTCCCGGACCGGGCCCAGCGCATGGTCGAAGCGCCGATCAGGGTCCAGGTGGCCGTACTCGGCGGCCCCGCTGGGACCGAACACGACGACGATCTCGATCTCCTCGTCGAGCTGGACCCCGACGGTCCCGCGGACCAAGATCAGGTCCCCGGTCGGGGACCCGGGGCGCAGAAATCGGGTCGGCGGGCCCGGCAGCGCCGACACGTCGGCCACGAACCGGCGGGCCGGGGCGGCCAGGTCGGCCAGGGCGCCGGCTGTTTCCTCGAACTACGGGGACGAGTCGCGCGACAGCCCGCCCGGCACCTGCTCGTCGGGGAGCTCGTGGGCCGTCACCGAGCCTCCGGCGCGGTCGATCCCCCCGGCTGGCGCGACGGCCGCGCACCCGAGCGACGTACCGGAGATGGCCTGGCAGGCCGGCCTCGGACTTGTCGGATCAACTGGGTGAGGTTCTCTCGTCTCGCGCCGCGGGATCGCGCGCATCACAGTATGGCGCCTAAGTGTTGTGACCTCGGAGGTTGTTGACGGCGTGCCTGCTTGAAATGGGGAGGACCTCCTGACGGAGTGGATGTGTCTGGCATCTACCCGT
>NZ_JRMK01000018.1:0-43944 GCF_000972925.1 Mycobacterium sp. UM_Kg1
CACGACGGGAGACCTTCCCCGTTCAACGACCGCTACAGCGAGTCGTCACACTTCCTCAACCAACCTGTCTGGGCAGTACACCTAGCGCACGGTGGGCAGATCCGGGCTCGACACGTCATAGGTCTGCCCGGGCTGGGTCAGCAGCGCCGCGAGTTTCTGCGCCTTCTCCGCGGTGCGGTCGGTGTTGCCCCAGACCACCACCCGGCCATCGCCGAGCGTCAGCGTGATCGAGGCCACCGACGGGGCGGCAACCCGGGCGATCTGGCCGGCCACCTCAGGTGCCAGCGAGGTCATCACCTGCAAGGCGGCCAGCGTCGACGGATCGGCCGGGCCGGGGTTCTCCACGTCGAAGAACGGCAGCATCGTCGGTGGGGGCGCCGTCGCGAAATCCACCCCGTCCCGGTCGAACAGATGCGGGCCGTCCGGAAAGTCCTTGTACACCACAGGGACTCGTTCGACCACCGAGATCCCCAGCACCGACGGGTACTGCCGCTGCACCCGCGTGCTTGCCACCCGCCGGATGGTCGCGACCCGATCGGCCACCCGGCCGGTGTCGACCTGCAGCAGCGGCGTACCGGGGCGCACGCGGGCCATGTCCAGCACTTCCTCACGGGTCACCGCGGTGATGCCGGTGATCTCGATCTCGCGCACGGACATCAGCGGCGTGAAATACAGGATGAGGCCGAGCCCGGCCACCAGCACCGCGGTCAGCAGGGCCGCCAGCACCATCTTCAGGCCCCGGATGGTGCCGCGGGGCAGGCCCCTGTCGGGTTCGGCGGAACCGGCGCGGGCACGCCGCTTGGCCTCCCGGCGGGCCGCTTCGATCGCCTCGGCGCGCGCCTGGGCGGCACGGCGCTCCGCGCGCTCCCGCCGGGCCCGGCGCCGCGGGCCCTCCACCTCCGCGGGTTCCTCGGCACCGCCGGCCTCCTGATCGCCCTGGGCGGCCTCGTCCTGGACGGTCTCGTCCTGGGTGGTAGCCCCCTGAGCAGGGTCGTCCCGGCCCGGGTCACCCGCGACGGGCTCGCCCTGGGCGGCCCGCTGGGCAGGCTCGTCGGCGTGCCCGGCGGCGGCCGGTGCGATCCCCTGCTCGTCGGCGAAGTCCGGCTCGTCGGGGGGACCGGCCGGCGTCTCGGGCGGCACGCTCACCCCACACCCGGCGGTGGAGTCTGCTCGGCCCGCGCCCGCAGCGCGGTCACGATCTCGGGACCCAGCATGGTCACATCACCGGCGCCCATGGTGAGGATGACGTCACCGGGACCGGCCGCCGCCGCGACCGCCTGGGGCACCGCCGAGAAGTCCGGCAGGTAGTGCACGTCGACGCCGACGTGTTCGGCGACAGTGGCCCCACTCACCCCGGGCAGCGGCGTCTCGCGCGCCCCGTAGACGTCGAGGACGAACACCTCGTCCGCGCCGTCCAGCGACTGGCCGAACTCGGTGGCGAACTCCTTGGTGCGCGAGTACAGATGCGGTTGGAACACCACCAGGCTGCGCCCAAAACCCTGCTCGTCGAGCAACGCCCGCACCGCGGTCAGCGTCGCGGCGATCTCGGTGGGATGGTGCGCGTAGTCGTCGAAGACCCGCACCGCGCCGACGGTTCCGGCGGAACCCACCAGCTCGAACCGGCGGCGCACCCCGTCGAACCCGGCCAGGCCCTCGAGCACCCCGTCCAGCGGCGCGCCGACCTCCACCGCGGCCAGCAGGGCGCCCAGCGCGTTGAGGGCCATGTGGCGGCCGGGCACCGACAGCCGCATCGTCGCGCGCTGCCCGGTCCCGGCCAGCGCGACCTCGGCGACCGCACCGGTGCCCTGCTGCTCCCAGCGCAGCAACGTGCCGTCGAGCGGCACCGAACCCGTGCCGTGACTGCCGTACCGCAGCACCCGGATGCCCTGCGCCGCAGTGCGATCGGCCAACTCGGCGGCGCCGGGGTCATCGACGCACACCACCGCCGCCCCGCCCGGGGCGATCCGCTCGACGAATGCATCGAAGACTTCGGTGTAGGCCTGGGCGCTGCCGAAGAAGTCCAGGTGGTCGGCCTCGATGTTGGTGACCACCGCGACGTTGGGCGCGTACTCCAGCAGCGAGCCGTCGCTCTCGTCGGCCTCGGCGACGAACAGCGGTCCGCTGCCGTGATGGGCGTTGGTTCCGGCTTCCGAACCGGCCGAACCCAATTCGCCGCCCACCGCGAACGACGGATCCAGCCCGCAGCGCTGCAACGCGACCACGAGCATCGACGTCGTCGTCGTCTTGCCGTGGGTGCCGGTGACCATCAGGGTGGTGCGCCCGGCCATCAGCTTTGCCAGCACCGCCGGTCGCAGCACCACCGGAATGCCCCGGCGGCGGGCTTCGACCAGTTCGGGATTGGTCTTGGGAATGGCCGCGTGCGTGGTGACCACCGCGGTCACCCCGCCGGGCAGCAGATCCAGCGCCGACGCATCGTGACCGATCCGCACCTGGGCGCCGCGGGCGCGCAGCGCATGAAGTCCGCGGGACTCCTTGGCGTCCGAGCCCGAGACCAGTCCCCCGCGGTCCAACAGGATCCGGGCGATGCCGGACATCCCGGCTCCCCCGATACCGACCATGTGCACGCGGCTCAGTTCCGCAGGCAGTTGCTCAGCGCCCACGCCGACTCCCCGACCGCCGGTCCGCGGCGACCTCGAGTGCGAGGGAAGCCACCCGTTGCGCCGCCTCGGGGTGCCCGGCCAGAACCGCGGCGCTGGTCATCGTGGCCAGCCGCGCGTCGTCGGTGAGCAGGGCGGCGACGGTGTCGGCCACGAACTCCGGCGTCAGCTCGGCGTCGTCGACCAGCATCCCGCCGCCGGCATCGACCACCGGGAGGGCGTTGAGACGCTGTTCGCCGTTGCCGATGGGCAGCGGCACATAGATGGCCGGCAGGCCGACCGCCGAGACCTCGGCGACCGTCATCGCCCCGGAACGGCAGATCGCCAGGTCGGCGGCGGCATAAGCCAAGTCCATCCGGTCCAGATAGGGCACCGCGACATACGGCGGGTCGCCCGGCGCGGGTTCCGGCAGGTCCAGGGTGTTCTTCGGCCCGTGTGCGTGCAACACCGAAATGCCCTCAGCAGCAAGATGTTTGGCCGCCCCTGCCACTGCCTGGTTAATCGAGCGGGCGCCCTGCGAGCCGCCGAAGACCAGCAGCACCTTGGCGTCGTCGGCGAAGCCGAACTCGGCGCGGGCCGCCGCGCGCAACCCGGCCCGGTCCAAAGTGGTGATCGCCGGGCGCACCGGAACCCCGACCACCTCGCAGTGGGCCAGCCCGCAGTCGGCGACCGCCGACAGCACGCGCTGCGCCCCGCGGGCCCCGACCCGGTTGGCCAGGCCGGCGCGGGCGTTGGCCTCGTGGATCACCACCGGCACCCGCCTGGAGCCCCGGCCGCCGGCGGCCAGGTACGCCGGCAGCGCCACATAGCCGCCGAAACCGATCACCACGTCGGCCTGCACGGCACGCAGCACCGCCCGGGTCTCCCGCACCGCACGCAGCACCCGCAGCGGCAGCCGGGCCAGGTCGGCGTTGAGTTTGCGGGGCAACGGCACCGGGGTGATCAACTGCAGGTCGTAGCCGCGGGCGGGCACCAGCCGGGTCTCCAGGCCGCGGGCGGTGCCCAGTGCGGTGATCCGGACGTCGGCATCCAGGGCGCGCAGCGCGTCGGCGACGGCCATCGCGGGCTCGACATGGCCGGCGGTGCCGCCGCCGGCCAGGACCACCGATAACGGGGCGCCGCGGTCCGGCTTGCTGACCGAGTCGTTCACCGCCTATCGCTGACCTTCCAATGCTCGTGCGCGTCCGCCGGTCGGACGCGGCCCGGCGTGACGCCGGCCGCCTCCATTTTGCCCTGTGCGCCGAGTGCCCCGGCTCGCCGCCCGGGCCTGCGCCTGCGGGGCGGGACGCTGGCGGGCCGAGGGCCGTGCCGCCGCCCGCGGCCGGGCCGGCTGCTGCGGGCGTGACCGCAGCCGGTCGCGCAGGGCCTCGATGCGGGTCGGCGCGTACGGCTCCGGCAGCGGCAGGCGCAGTATCCGGTTCATCCGGTCGTCGGCGCCGGCGCGCAGCGCGGCCACCGCCTCCGGTTCGTGGCGCGCCGCGTTGGCCATGATTCCGATCATGAACAGGGTTGTCGCCGTGGAGGTTCCGCCCGCGGAAATCAGGGGCAGCTGAATCCCGGTCACGGGCAGCAGGCCGATCACGTAGCCGACGTTGATGAACGACTGACCGATCACCCACATGGTGGTGGCGGCGGTCAACAGCCGCAGGAAGGGATCGGCGGAACGTTTGGCGATCCGCATGCCGGTGTAGGCGAACAGCCCGAACAGCGCCAGCAGCCCGAAACCGCCGATGAAGCCGAGTTCCTCGCCGATGATGGCGAAGATGAAGTCGTTGTGGGCGTTGGGCAGGTAATTCCACTTCGCGGTGCCCTGGCCCAGGCCGTCGCCGAAGATGCCACCGTTGGCCAGGGCGAATTTCGCCTGACGTGCCTGGTAGCCGGCGTTCTGCGGGTCCGCGTCGGGGTCTAGCCAGGACCGCACCCGGTCGGAGCGGTAGCCCTCCGAGAGGGCCAGGATCACGGCGGCGGACACCACCGACAGCAGCGAGCTGGTGAACACCTTCAGCGGCAGACCGGCGTACCACAGCAGCGCCAGCAGGATGATGCCCAGCGAGACCGTCTGCCCCAGGTCGGGCTGGGCGACGATGAGCACCAGCGCCACCACCGCGGCCGGCACCAGCGGGACCAGCATTTCGCGCAGCGTCGCGCGCTCCATGCGGCGGCTGGCCAGCAGGTGCGCACCCCAGATGGCGAAGGCGATCTTGGCCAGCTCGGAGGGCTGCATCGAGAAGCCTGCGATGACGAACCAGCCGCGAGAGCCGTTGGACAGCGTCCCGATGCCCGGGATCAGCACCAGCACCAGCAGCACGATGGTGAAGGCGAAGCCGGGAAAGGCCATCCGGCGCATGAAGCGGACCGGCATGCGCAACGCCACGTAGCAGCCGAAGAGCCCGATCACCGTCCACAGCACCTGCTTGGCGAAGATCAGCCACGCCGACCCGTCGACGCCGTAGGACTCCACCCCCGAGGCCGACAGCACCATGATCAGCCCGAGGGTGGTCAGCAGCGCGGCGATGGCCACGATCAGGTGAAACGATGTCATCGGCCGGCCCAGCCAGGCGCCGAAGCGGGTGCGGGCCTCTGCCGGCGCGCTGTGTTCGGTCGCCGCGTCCGTCGAAGCTGCGTCTGCGGACCCGGCACCGCGCCGCAGCCGGGCCAGCAGCCCGATCACACCGATCCCGCCGCTGCGCGGGCGGCGGCCGCGAAGGCGTCGCCCCGGGCGCCGTAGCCGGCGAACTGGTCGAAGGATGCCCCCGCCGGTGCCAGCAGCACCGTGTCGCCGGGGCGGGCCAGGCCGCGGGCGGCGGCCACCACCGCTGTCATCACCCGGGAGCCCAGCGACTCCTGGGGCCCATCCGCCACTTGAACCACACGAGTAACTGGAGACACAGCAGCATCAGCCATACCACCATCCTCGCCTGTCACAACGTGGACGACCGGAACATCCGGTGCGTGTCGTGATAACGCCTTGGCAACCTCGGCGCGATCCCGGCCGATCAGGACGGCCCCGGCCAGGCGATCGGCGATCCGGGCGACCGTCGGCTCGATCGCGGCACCTTTGAGCAGCCCACCGGCGACCCAGACCACCCGGGGATGAGCCCGCACCGAGGCCTCGGCGGCGTGCGGATTGGTGGCCTTGGAGTCGTCGACGTAGCGAACCCCGCCGTCGACGACGACGAGTTCGGCGCGATGCCGACCGACCTGGAAGGACGCCAGCGCGTCGGCGATCGCCTGCGGCGGCACGCCGACACTGCGCGCCAGCGCCGCGGCCGCCAGCGCATCGAGAATACCCACCGGCCCTGCCACCGGCAGCGTCGCCACCGGCGCCAGCACCACGTCCCCGGCGGCGAAGGCCCGGTCGACCAGCATGCCGTCGACGCCCCCGAGCTCCCCGCGCCCGGGTTCGCCGAGCCGAAAGCCCACCTTGACCGGTGCCTCCGACGCCTGCAGCACGGCCGCGGCACGGGCGTCGTCCATCCCGGCCACCGCCACCCGGCCACTGAGCGCACGCGCCTTGGCAGCGGTGTAGGCGGCCATGCTGCCGTGCCAGTCCAGGTGGTCCTCGGCGATGTTGAGCACCACACCCGCCTCTGGACGCAGCGACGGGGCCCAGTGCAGCTGGAAACTGGACAGCTCGACAGCCAGCACCTCCTCCGCGCGCTCGGGTGCCGACGACAAGACGTCCAGGACCGGGTTGCCGATGTTGCCGCACAACTGAGCAGGCAGGCCCGCGGCAGTCAGCATGGCGTACAGCATCGAGGTGGTGGTGGTTTTGCCGTTGGTGCCCGTGACCACCAGCCAGCGCCGCGGCGGCCCGTAACGGCCGGCGGCGTCGAGTCGCCACGCCAGCTCCACGTCCCCCCAGATCGGCACCCCGGCTGCCGCGGCGGCGGCCAGCAGCGGAGTGGCCGGGTCGAATCCGGGGCTGGTGACCACCAGCGCATAGTCGCCGATCCGCGCCGCAGCCGCCGCCGGGCTGCAGCCGCTGACCCGGTGCTCGCCCAGCGCGGCGACGTTGTCGTCGCACAGGGTCAGCTCCAGACCCAACGGCGCCAACGCGGTCAGGACAGCCCGGCCGGTCACCCCGGCCCCGGCGACCAGTACCCGCGCGCCGGGAGACAGCACGCTCAGCCCGTCCGGGCCCGGTTCGGGTGACACCTCAGCCACCTACGACGGTGAACCACTCGCCGTAGAACATGGAGACGCCCAAGCCGCAGGCGATGGCGGTGAGCAGCCAGAACCGGATGATCACGGTGGTCTCGGCCCAGCCGGCCAGCTCGAAGTGGTGATGGAACGGGGCCATCCGGAACACCCGGCGGCCGGTGCTGCGAAACGCCACGATCTGGATGACCACCGAGGTGATCTCGGCGACGAACAGCCCGCCGAGCCCCACCGCCAGGATCTCGGTGCGGGTGGTGATCGACATGCCGGCGATCACCCCGCCCAGCGCCAGCGACCCGGTGTCGCCCATGAAGATCTTCGCCGGCGCGGCGTTCCACCACAGGAAGCCGATACAGGCGCCCGCAGTGGCGGCGGCGATCAGCGCCAGGTCCAGCGGGTCGCGCACGTTGTAGCAGCCCAGGCCGGGGGCGATCGCGCAGGCGTTGCGGTGCTGCATGACGGTGATCAGCACATAGGCGGCGCTGACCATCGCCATCGATCCGGCGGCCAGCCCGTCCAGGCCGTCGGTGAAGTTGACCGCGTTCGACCAGGCGCTGACGATCACGATGACGAACAGCACGAACAACGCCGGCGGCAATGTGACCGTGGCGATGTCGCGGACATAGGACAGCTGCAGACTGCCCGGGGTCAGCCCGGAGCTGTTGCGGAAGCACAGCACCAGCAGACCGAACAGCGTGGCCGCGGTGACCTGCCCGACGGTCTTGGCGGTCTTGTTCAACCCGAGGTTGCGGGAGCGGCGGATCTTGATCATGTCGTCGACGAAGCCGACCCCGCCCAGCGCGGTCGCCAGCCCGAGCACCAGCAGCCCCGAGGCCGTCGGCCCGGTGCCGTAGAACACCAGGCCGGCCAGTTCGGCGGTCAGGTAGCCCGCCCAGATCCCCGCCACGATGGCCACACCGCCCATCGACGGAGTGCCGCGCTTGCTGTGGTGGCTGGCCGGGCCGTCCTCGCGGATCTCCTGGCCGAATCCCTGCTTGGTGAACACCCGGATCAGCACCGGGGTCAGCAGGATCGCGACCAGCAGCGCGACACCGGCCGCGATCAGAATCATGATCATCGACGCTCTCCCGCGTCATCGGCGGCCAGTGCCTGCGCCAGCGCGGTCAGCCCGGCGGAGTTCGACGCCTTGACCAGCACCACGTCTCCGGCCTGGAGTTCGGCGCGCAACAGGGCCAGGGCGGCATCGACGTCGGGGACCGCAGTGGCCTCGGCGCCCCACGAACCCTCCATGACCGCGCCGTGCAGCATCGCGCCCATCGATCTCCCAACTCCGACGACAATGAGACGAGACACATCTAAGCGCACCGCGAGCCGTCCGATGCGGTCATGCTCAGATATCGCGTCCTCGCCCAGCTCGGCCATCTCGCCGAGCACCGCCCAGCTGCGCCGCCGGCCGGCGGGCGTGGGTGAACCGGGCGCCGGCTCCGTGCGGGCGATCCAGGCCAGCGCCTGCAGCGCCGCCCGCATGGAATCCGGGTTGGCGTTGTAGGAGTCGTCGATCACGATCACGCCGTCCGCGCGGGTGCTGACCTGCATCCGGTGCCGCGAGGCCGGTCCGGCCCCGGCCAGGGCGTCGGCCACCTGTTGCGCCGTGGCGCCGCATTC
Organism: Mycobacterium sp. UM_Kg1; assembly: GCF_000972925.1. Taxonomy (NCBI): domain Bacteria; kingdom Bacillati; phylum Actinomycetota; class Actinomycetes; order Mycobacteriales; family Mycobacteriaceae; genus Mycobacterium; species Mycobacterium sp. UM_Kg1. The sequence goes on from NZ_JRMK01000018.1 coordinate 8,406, forward strand.
GCGCGCGACCGCCGCGGCACACAGCGCGTTGCTCACCTGGTGATCGCCGGAGACCCCGAGCGCAACTTCGACGCCGCCTACACCCTGGGGCCCGTAGTGCAGGGTGAACCGCGGCCGAGCCAGCTCGTCGAGCACCACCGGTCCGGCCCAGACGTCGGCCGGAGCCGACCGGCTGACCCGCACCACCCGGGCCACGGTCGACTCGGCCATCGCCGCCACCGCGGAGTCGTCGACGTTGAGGATCGCCACACCGGACTCTGGAACAGCTTGGACCAGTTCGGCTTTGGTCTCGGCTATCGCTTCGCGCGAACCGAACTCACCCAGGTGCGCGGTCCCGACGTTGAGTACCACCGCGATCTGCGGCGGGGCGATCGCCGCGAGCGCCGCGATGTTGCCGCGATGACGCGCCGAGAGCTCCAGCACCAGGAAATCGGTGTTCTCGTCGGCCCGCAGCACCGTCCAGGGATGCCCCAGCTCGTTGTTGAACGACCCGGGCGGCGCGACCACCTCGCCCAGCGGCGCGAGCACCGCGGCGATCAGATCCTTGGTGGAGGTCTTGCCCGAGGAGCCGGTCACGCCGATGATCTTCAGCCCGCCGGCGACCAGGGTGGCCGAGACCGCGGCGGCCAGTCTGGCCAGCGCGGCCAGCACCGCGGCGCCGGATCCCGCCGCGTCGTCGTGTTCGAGGGCACCGGATCGGCTGTCGGAGGCCGAATCTCCGGGACTGACCACGATCGCCGGCACGCCGACCGGGCGCGCCGCCAGCACCGCCACCGCGCCGGCCTCGACCGCCGCCGCCGCGTGGTCGTGACCGTCGGAGCGGGCACCGGGCAGGGCCAGGAACAGCGCGCCCGGGCTGATCCGGCGGGAATCGAACTCCACCGTGCCGGTGACGACGGTGCGCTGCGCCTGCTCGGGGGTGATGTCGGCCAGCCGGCCGCCGACGATCTCGGCGACCTGCGCGACGGTCAGCGCGATCATCGGTGCTGCCCCAGGGCTTCCAGCGCGTGGGCCAGCTCCACGCGGTCGTCGAACGGTGCGGTGTGCCCGCCGGCGGTCTGCCCGGTCTCGTGTCCCTTGCCCGCGACCAGCACCACGTCGCCGGGCCGCGCCCACGCCACCGCGTGCTCGATCGCGGCCCGCCGGTCACCGATCTCGACCACCTCGGCGCTGCCCTGCGCGGCCCCGGCCAGAACCGCGCGCCGGATCTCGCCGGGATCCTCCCCGCGCGGATTGTCGTCGGTGACGACCACCAGATCGGCGGTGTCTGCGGCGATACGTCCCATCGGCGCTCGTTTGCCGGCGTCGCGGTCACCGCCCGCGCCGAACACCACGGCCAGCCGTCCGGAGGTGTCGCGCAGCTCGTGTCGCAGCGTCGCCAGCACCGCCGCCAGCGCCCCGGGCTTGTGCGCGTAGTCGACCAGCGCCAAAAAGTCCTGGCCCCGGTCGATGGGCTCCATGCGTCCCGGCACCCGCGCGGCCCGCAGACCGGGCGCGGCCTGTTCCGGCGACACCCCCACCGCGTCGAGAACAGCCAGTGCCACAAGGGTGTTGGCGATGTTGTAGTCGCCGGGCAAGCCGATGCCGATCCGATGGTGCACCCCGGCGGGATCGACGGCCACGAACTCGCGCCCGCGCGATCCGCCGGAACGCACCTGCTCCACACTCCAGTCCGCCGGGCGGCCCGTGGTGCTGACGGTGACCGGCGCGTTCGCGCGGGCCGCCATCGCCGCGCCGGCGTCGTCGTCCACGCAGACCACCGACCGGGCGGCATGCAGGGGCGACGCCGGGTCGAACAGCCGGGCCTTGGCCTCGAAGTAGTCCGCCATGCTCGGGTGGAAGTCCAGATGATCACGCGACAGATTGGTGAAGGCGCCCACCGCGAAGCGGGTGCCGTCGACCCGGCCCAGCGTCAGGGCATGGCTGGAGACCTCCATGACGGCGGTGTCCACGCCGCGCTGGGCCATCGCGGCCAGCAGGGCCTGCAGCGCGGGCGCCTCGGGGGTGGTCAGGGCGCTGGGCAGGTCGGCGCCGTCGATGCGGACGCCGACCGTGCCGATCAGCCCGGCGATGCGGCCCGCGGCCCGCAGTCCGGCTTCCACCAGATAGGTGGTGGTGGTCTTGCCCGATGTCCCGGTGATGCCGATGACGGTGACCCGCTCGCAGGGATGCCCGTAGACCTGCGCCGCCAGCTCGCCCAGCACGGCGCGGGGCGCCGGATGCACCAGGACCGGGGCCCCGGACGCAACAGCGTCCTCGGCGATCATGGCGGCCCCGGCCCCGTCGGAGAGCACCGCCACCGCACCCCGCGCGAGCGCGTCGGGCGCAAACCGCGCACCGTGGGTGCTCGCGCCCGGAAGCGCGGCGAACAGGTCGCCGGGCCGCACGTCCTGGGCGCGCAGGGTCAGCCCGGTGATCGGCAGCTCCGGCACCACGTCGCCGGTGACCGCGACCGCCCCGATCTGGGCGGCGAGTGCGCGCAGCGATGAGCCGGCATCGGCATCGGGGCGCAGAGCAGGCACCAGCCATCACCTCCCTGTGCTGCCGGCCGGGTCGTCCGGATCGGCCCTGAGACTACCTAGGCGGGCGGTGTCCGCAGCGCAGGCGATCGGGCTTGGGGCGCTCGGGGCGGTCTTTTGCAGAGCCCGGTGGACTACATCGCCTGCAGGACCAGCGGCGGACCGGGGTCGGGCGACAAGGGCACGTTGTGGCGCTGCAGCAGCCAGCCGGCGATGTTGTGGAACAGCGGCGCCGCCGAGGTGCCGGGCGAGCCGTCCGCGGCGCGGTGGGGGTTGTTCATCATCAGCCCGATGACGTAGCGCGGGTTGTCCGCCGGGGCTATCCCGGCAAAGGTGATCCAGTAGACGTCGTCGTAGTAGCAGCCGCAGGCCGGGTTGATCTGCTGTGCGGTACCGGTCTTTCCGGCGATCTGATAGCCGTCGACCGCGGCCTGCCAACCGGTGCCCTGCTGCACGCCGGTGGGATCGCGCTGCACCACCGAGCGCAGCATGTTGCGCACCGTCGCCGCGGTCTGCTCCGAGACCACCCGGATGCCCTCGGGCCGCGGCTCCTCGGCGCGCGTGCCGTCGGGGCCGATGGTGGCCTTGATGATGCGCGGCGGGATGCGCAGGCCGTCGTTGGCGATCGCCTGGTACATCCCGGTCATCTGCAGCAGCGTCATCGACAGACCCTGGCCGATCGGCAGGTTGGCAAAGGAGCTGCCCGACCATTGGTCCACCGGCGGGACCAGACCGGCGCTCTCACCGGGCAGGGCCACCCCGGTGCGCTGACCCAGGCCGAACTTCTCCACCATGTCGAACCAGCGCTCGGGGCCCACCCGTTGCGCCAGCATCAGAGTGCCGACGTTGGAGGACTTTCCGAAGATTCCGGTCATGGTGTAGGGCACGACGCCGTGTTCCCAGGCATCCCGGACGGTGACGTCGGCGATGTTGATCGAGCCGGGCACCTGCAGCACCTCGTCGGGGTGACCGAGCCCGTATTCGATGACCGAGGCGGCCGTGACGACCTTGTTGACCGAGCCCGGCTCAAACGGCGACGACACCGCCCGATTGCCGAGTTCGCGGTCCTCCTGGCGCCCGATGTCTTGGGACGGGTCGAAGGTGTTGTCGCCGGCCATGGCCAGCACCTCACCGGAGTGCGCGTCGAGCACCACCGCCGTGACGTCGTGGGCGCCGGAGAGGTTCTTGGCCTGCTGCACCTGCTGCTGGACGTAGAACTGGATGTCGTCGTCGATGGTGAGCTGGACCGTCGACCCGTTGACCGCCTTATGGCGGTTGCGGTAACTGCCCGGGATCACCACACCGTCCGAACCCCGGTCGTAGGTGATCGACCCGTCGGTGCCGGCCAGCACGGCGTCCATCGAGTCCTCCAGGCCCAGCAGGCCGTGGCCGTCCCAGTCGATACCGCCGATGATGTTGGCCGCCAGCGAACCGCCCGGGTATTGCCGCAGATCCTGGCGCTCGCTGCCGACCTCGGGGCATTTCTCGGTGATCACCTCGGCCACCGCGGGGTCGACGGCCCGAGCCAGGTACACGAAGGTCTCGTCGCTGCGCAGCTTCTTGAGCAACGCGGCGGCGTCGGGCTTGTTGCCGAGTCGCTGCGAGACCTCTTTGGCGATCTCCTGCAGCCGCAGCTCGGGATCGGGGGCCGACGGGTCCAGCTTCCGGGCTTCGGCGAGTTGCTTGCGGATCTTCGCCGGCTGGAAGGACAACGCGCGGGCCTCGATGGTGAACGCGAGCTTGTCCCCGGTGCGGTCGATGATGTCGCCGCGCAACGCCTGCTGAACGTCGGTGACCTTGAGTTGCCCGGCGGCCTCGGCCCGCAGCCCGGACGCACGAGGAACCTGCAGGGAGAACAGCTGGGCCGCCGACAACGCCAGCACCAGGAAGATGACCGCGTTGCCGACGCGGTGCCGGAAGACGAACGACGCACTGCGCACGCCCAGTTCGGCGGCCGGGCGGGTCCGGCGTTCGCGAGCCGAATGCTCAGTCGCCGGAGCCACTTTCGTCTCCTTGGCGGCCTTGGCGGCCTTGCCTGTTTTGGCAGTGGCCGCGCGGCGGGCCTTTCGCCTGCCGGCCGCGGCCGGACCATGGTCACGACGTGCCGGGCCGCTCCCCCGCGCGGCCCGTCTCATCGCACGACTCCGGTGCTCACCGGCGCCGTTACGCGTTCCGCCGCCGGCGCGGGCAGCGGCGCCAGCCCCGCCCCGGTCGGCGGTAGGACTGCCCCGGCCGGCGGTACGCCTGGCTGCGCAACCGGGCGCTGCAGCGGTACCACCGTCTCGGGCGGGACCGCCGTGCCAGGGGGCAGCAGCACAGGCGGGACACCGGCGGCCGGGACGGCCGGTGTCGACAGGTGCGGAATCTCCTGTGCGCTGGGCCCGGGCAACGGTCCGCGGACCGGCGTACCGGGCGCGCCGGGCAGGCCCGGAATGGTCAGCGGCGCACCGGGTGTCACCGCAGCAGGCGGGAAACCGCCGCGCAGATGGCGACTGTCCGGCTTGGGCTCGGTGAACGGCAGCCGCACCGGCACCTCGGCCGGCGGCGCCGTGTCGTCGGGCAACTTGATGTTCAGCGGCGGCGGCGGTGCCCCCTCGGCAGGTTTCGGCACGCCGACGACCACCCAGTTGCCGACCGGGTCCTGAACCAGGTGCGCGGTGTCGCGGCTGGGGATCATGCCCAGTTCGCGCGCGGCCTCGGCCAGCGCGGGCGCCGACTCGGCCGTGAGGACGTCGCGTTCGAGTGCTTCCTTCTGCTGCAACAGCACCCGGTTGCGCTCCCGGATGTTACCCAACTCGTAGGAGCGCTCGGCGGCGTCTGTCGAGAGCCACAGCGTGATTCCCAGCCCGATGCCCAGCGCACCGATGACCAGCACCACGAACGGAACCTTGGCCGCCAGGGTGCGTGGCCGCAGGTCGACCGAGGCCAGCCGGGCGATCAGCCGTTCCCGCAGCGGTACGCGGACCACCTTGGGGGCTTTGGCCTTTCGCGCCTTGGCGCGGGCCTTCGCCTGCTTGGTGCTCTTCGGCGGAACCGGCCGGGCGTCGGGGCGAGGCGATGCCGCCCGCTGCGGTCCGGTGCGCGGTCGCGACTCCCGGCCCGGTGCGGGCGCGGTCCCGCGCTGCCGGCGCGGGCCCCGGGACTGTGCAGCGTCGCCACCCCGGCGTGCGCCGGTGCGGGGCATGCCCTCGGGACCGGGACCGCGGTCGGCCTGCCGTGCCCCCGCGGTGCGCTTGGTCGCCATCACTTCCCCCTCGATGCCACGATCGGCCCGGCCTGCACGCGCTCGACGGCACGTAGCCGCACCGACCCCGCTCGCGGGTTGCGCTCGACCTCATCGGCCTCGGCCCGCTCGGCGCCCCTGGTCAGACTGATGAATTTCGGTTCGTCACCCGGCAATTCGACCGGCAGACCGACCGGCGTGCGCGACGCCGTCGCCGCGGCGAACAGCTGTTTGACGATGCGGTCCTCCAACGACTGGTAGGCCATCACCGCCACCCGTCCCCCCACCGTCAGCGCGTCCAGCGCCGCCGGCAGCGCGGCCCGCAGCGAGTCCAGCTCGCCGTTGACCGCGATCCGCAACGCCTGAAACGTGCGCTTGGCCGGATGCCCGCCGGTTCGCCGCGCCGCTGCCGGGATCGCCTCGTAGAGCAGCTCCGTCAGCTGCCCGGTCGAGGTGAACGGTGTGTGGGCCCGGCGACGCACGATGTGGGAGGCGATCCGCGCGGCAAACCGCTCCTCGCCGTAGCGGCGCAGAATGTCGGTGAGCGCCGCGGCGTCGTAGGTGTTCACGATGTCGGCGGCGGTCAGTTCGCCGTCCGGGTCCATCCGCATGTCCAACGGCGCGTCCTGGGCGTAGGAGAATCCGCGTTCCGCCCGGTCGAGCTGCATCGAGGACACCCCGAGGTCGAACAACACCGCGTCCACCGAGCCGGTGGGGGCCAGTCCCGATTCGGTCAGCGCGGCGGCGATTCCGTCGTAGCGGGTGTGCACCATGGTGAGGCGATCGGAGAACCTGGCCAGCCGCGCGCCCGCGATTGCCAGTGCGGTGGTGTCACGGTCGAGCCCGATGACGCGCAGGCCGGGGAACTCGGTGAGAAAGCGCTCGGTGTGGCCGCCGGCTCCCAGCGTGGCGTCGACCAGGGTGGCGCCGTCGCCGTCGGCCGACCGCCTGGTCAAGGCCGGCGCCAGCAGCTGCACGCTGCGCTCCAGCAGAACCGGCACGTGTCCGAATTCGCCCTGCTCGGCCACAGCAGCACCTCCCCGTTGCGCCCCGTGAAATGCGCGGTCGGCAGCCCTTGCCTCGAGGTCCCTGCCCGACGGTGCGAACCTGACGTTGGGGAAGTACGTCAGGGTCGGTTCGGACAGAGGCCACGAGGCACGGGCGTGCGCCTCAGATGATGTCGCTGAGTGCTTCATCGCTGGCCGCGGAGAAGTTCTCTTCGTGCAACTGCTGGTAGTCGCTCCAGGCCTGCGCGTCCCAGATCTCCAGGTAGTCGACCGAGCCGATGACCACACACTCCTTGGAAAGGTTCGCGTAGCGGCGGTGGTCGGGCGACAAGGTGATCCGGCCCTGGGCGTCGGGGTGCTGCTCGTCGGTGGCGGCAGCCAGGTTGCGCAGGAAGGCCCGCGCGTCCGGGTTGCTGCGCGAAGCCTTCGCTGCCCGGCGGGCCAACTGCTCGAACTCCGCACGGGGATACACGGCCAGGCTGTGGTCCTGACTCTTGGTGACCATCAACCCTCCTGCCAGCGCATCACGAAACTTCGCGGGCAGTGTCAGCCGCCCCTTGTCGTCGAGCTTGGGCGTGTAGGTGCCGAGGAACATCGGCTACCTCCCGCCCGGTCGTCGTCGTCAGCCCACGATACCCCACATTCCCCCACTATGCACCATTTCAGGGGTCGGATTCCCCCCTCTGCCCCACCGTCGACCCCCCAGACCGCCCACACCGGCCCACTCAGGACCCAAACAGGCAGGAAAAGTCCAGCTCACAGCGCTGGAGACAAAGTGGGGCATGGTGGGGTGCGCTCCCCACGGCGCCCCACCGAGGCGCCGACAGGGCGCGTACGACCCAACGAAGAAAGGGCAGCCGATCGGCTGCCCTTTGAGTTCTTCGGTCTGTCTGAAAACCCTGCTTAGGGTTCGAACCGGCGACGGAAACGGTCTTCCATCCGGCTGGTGAACGTGCCGCTGGAGCCCTTGACCCGCCGCTGTGCGGCGCCGCCAGTCTTGGCGGTGTCCAGCCCCGGGCCCGCGTGGTTGCCGGTGATGGCGAACACCACCCCGCCGAACATGACCACGAATCCCAGCACGCTCAGGATCAGGAATCCGGGATTGACCGTGGTCGCGTAAATCGGAACGCCGGAGACCAGCAGCACCAGACCGATCACGAACAGCGCCATACCCTGCACCCGCCGACGGGTGGTGGGGGTACGCAGGGCGCCGCCGCGAACACTGGACGCGAATTTGGGGTCCTCGGCGTAGAGCGCGCTCTCGATCTCATCGAGCATGCGCTGCTCATGGTCGGAGAGTGGCATTCGTCCCTCCTTGCCGACGGCCGCTCACATCACTGCCCACGCCTGCTGCGGGCATAACACTGATGATACGAGGTGTGCCTGTGCCGTACCACAGGCTTCACCAGCCGATTGTAGCCCCGGTCCGAAGTTGTCGATCCACAACCGCCGTCGCCGCAGGACGAATCCGGATAATAGGGACGAAACCTCGCCGACACGGGAAAGGAACCTGCCCTGTGGTCACCTTCCTGGTCGACATGTCGCCGCGAGAGATGGCAGATCACCTCGGCGAGGCACTGCACGTCTATGTCACCGCGATGGGCTACCCGCCGGGCACCGAGGGGCAACGGGCCGCCATGTGGCTCGACCACACGCGCCGCACGGGATGGCGTGCGGTGGCGGCCTTCGACGACGGCGACCAGGGCGAACTGCTGGGGGTGGCGTATGGCTACTGCGGCGCCCCCGACCAGTGGTGGCAGCAGCAGGTGGTGCTGGGTCTGCAGCGCCGCGGCCTGCCCCGGTCGGAGATCATCCGCCTGATGACCAGTTACTTCGAGCTGACCGAACTGCACGTGACGCCGCGGGCGCAGGGTGGCGGTCTGGGCGAGGCCCTGCTGCGGCGCCTGCTGACCGGACGTCCCGAGGCCAGCGTGCTGCTGTCCACCCCGGAAACAAGCGGTGAGAGCAATCGCGCCTGGCGGTTGTACCGCCGGCTGGGTTTCACCGACATCATGCGCGGGCACCACTTCGCCGGCGATCCGCGGCCCTTCGCCATCCTGGGCCGGCCGCTGCCGTTATAGCGGCCCCACCTGCCGCGTCATCACCGCACCGGGGTCCCGGTCTGGCACGATGACCTCGTGCATCTTCGGCGATCGCTTTGGCGGGTCCGCGTTCCAGGCCGGGCCCGACGGTTCGGCGCCCACCGCCGGCTGACAGCCCTGGTGGCGCTGCTGCTGATCACGGTCCCACTGGCCGGATGCGTCCGCATCCGCGCCAGCATCACCGTCTCGCCCGACGACCAGGTCTCCGGCCAGCTGATCGTGGCGGCCAAGCCACGCAACGACAACGACACCGGTCCCAAGCTCAGCGCCGACGTGCCGTTCCCCCAGAAAGTCGCGATCTCCAACTACAACCGGGACGGCTACGTCGGCTCCCAGGCGGTGTTCTCCGATCTGACCTTCGCCGAACTGCCGCAGCTGGCCGGTATGCACCGCGACGCCGCCGGGGTGGACCTGTCGCTGCGGCGCGCCGGCAATCTGGTGATCCTCGAGGGCCGCGTCGATCTGACCACCCTCGAAGACCCCGAGGCCGACGTCGAGCTGAGCGTGGCGTTCCCCGGCGAGGTGACCTCCACCAACGGCGACCGCCTCGGCGGCGACATGGTGCGCTGGAAACTCAAGCCCGGTGTGGTGAGCACCATGAGCGCCCAGGCCCGCTACACCGACCCCAGCACGCGCTCGTTCGCCCACGCCGCCCTGTGGCTGACCCTGTCGACGTTCGCCGCGGCAGGCCTGGTCGCGCTGATGGCGTGGCAGGGCCGGGACCGCTCACCGCGGTTCCGTTCGCCCGACGACGCCGGCGTCTGAGGCCGCGCCGCTCAGCTCGGCCCGGGCGACCAGTAGTCGAGCATCTGCGCAAAGGTCCGAAACGCCGCCGCCGACACCCCGTACGTCGCCTCCAGATGAATGCTCAACGGGAAGCCCAGATCCGCGACGCCGTCGATCACCCGCTTGTAGAGGTCCAGCATCAGCTTGCGCCGCTGTTCGGGTTCGCTGTCGGCCAGCGTCTTGACGAACGCCTGTTCGGCGGCCACCGCCGGGTTGCCCGGATCTTGAATCAGCCAGTTGATCAGACCGACCCGGTTCTCGACCGTGGGGACAAAGCCGAACGACAGCAGGATCTCCGGCCGGGCATCGCTGTGCTTGGCGAACTCGGTGAGGAACGACACGATCGCGTCGGAGTACAACAGCTGAGTCAGCGCGAAGGTCGCCCCGCGTTCGCACTTGAAACGGAACCGGCCGAGCTCCTCGGCCCGGGTCGGAATCAGGATCGCGCCGCGGTTGGACACGTCGTCACGAAACATCGCCAGCGCATCGGTCGGCGGCACGCCCGAGCCCTCGCCGTCGGCCATGGTGCGGGGCACGCCCACGAACACCACGCCCTCGATCCCCGCCGTGGTGAGCTCACGCAGCCGGCTGCGTAGGCCGGCCTCGTCGGAAAACGAGGTGACCTGGGTGCACAACCCGGCCATGCCCGGCAGCTCGGGGCGGATCGCCTGCCAGAAGTCCAGCACGTCGAGCTTGGGCTTCATCTCGATGGGGCGGTCGTCCTCCTCGGCGATCATCCCCGGCATCAGGATGTGGCGGATCTTGCCCTGCAGGCCGGTTTCGGCGGCGAACCGCACGACCTTGTGCGCCTCCTCGATCGTCTGCTCGGGACCCCGTTCCACGTTCGGTGGGACAAGCTCGAGTGCGACGGTGTTCAAGGTCACGTGGTAGCTCCTCATGAAAGACGGTCCGCAGACGTCAACAGTGCCACAGGGCGCGGGCCGACGGCCCTGGCCGCCGTCGGCCGCCACCGGCCTGAGTCCCCCCCGGGCGTGGTGGCACACTCTACGCTGGACCCAGGCTGGGGGTTCCCGCCCGGGGCAGCGCAGAAAGGGACGCCGAGCTGACATCCAAGGCAACGACTACACCGTCGGCCGCAGCGCTGGCCGGCGCCGTGACCGAAGCGCTGCGCTCCCACCTGCGCACGCGGCGTACCGAGACAGCCTATATCGGTGACGACTACCAGGATCTGATCACCGGCCTCGAGGACTTCGTGCTCGACGGTGGCAAACGGCTGCGTCCGGCCTTCGCCTACTGGGGCTGGCGCGCCATCACCGGCCACGACGCCGGCGACCGCGAACTGCTGCTGTTCTCGGCACTGGAACTGCTGCACGCCTGCGCGCTGGTGCACGACGACGTGATCGACGCCTCAGCTACCCGCCGGGGCAATCCGACCACGCACCGCAAGTTCGCCGAGTTGCATCGCGCCCGCGGCTGGCGCGGCTCGGCCGACCAGTTCGGGATATCGGCGGCCATCCTGCTCGGCGACCTGGCCCTGGTGTGGGCCGACGACATCGTCGCCGACGCCGATCTGCCCGACGATGCCCGGCGCCGCGTGCGGCGGGTCTGGTCGGACATCCGCACCGAGGTGCTGGGCGGCCAGTACCTCGACATCGCCGCCGAATCCAGTGGCGTGGACTCGATCGCCTCGGCGATGCGCGTCAACACGTACAAGACCGCCTCCTACACGGTGGTGCGCCCCCTGCAACTGGGCGCCGCCGCGGCAGCCGACCGGCCCGAAATCCAGGCACTGTTCGGCGAGATCGGCACCGACCTGGGCGTGGCGTTCCAGCTGCGCGACGACGTGCTGGGGGTGTTCGGCGATCCGGCGGTGACCGGCAAGCCCTCCGGCGACGACCTGCGCTCGGGCAAGCGCACCGTCCTGCTGGCCGAGGCGGTGGAACTGGCCGACAAGTCGGACCCGGCGGCGGCCAACCGGTTGCGCAGCGCGATCGGCACCGCACTGACCGAGGCGCAGGTCCGCGAACTGTGCGACACCATCGAGGCGGTGGGCGCCCTTGCCGCCGTCGAAGACCGCATCGACCTGCTGATCCGCCGTGCCCTGACCGCGCTGGCGGCAGCACCCATCGACGAGGTCGCCAAAGCCGGACTCACCGACCTGGCTCGCCGGGTAGCCGACCGGTCCGCCTGAAGATCCCGGAGCACCGATGCCCAATCCCACCACCTCACCGGTCCCCAGCGCGCCCAGCGACACCGCGCACGGTCTTGCCGGCCTGCGGCAGTTCGCCGCCGGCCGGCAGGCAGGCGCCGCGTGGACCGGATTCCTGGGTGCACTGCTGATCACCCTGGGTGGGCTGGGCGCCGGCAGCACCCGGATCCAGGACCCCCTGCTCGACTCACTGCACCTGTCGTGGCTGCGGTTCGGGCACGGCCTGGTGCTGTCGTCGGTGCTGTTGTGGACCGGGGTCGCGGTGATGCTCGCGGCCTGGCTCGGCTTGGGCCGGCGGGTGATCGACGGCGCCGTCAGCACCTACACATTGATCGCCACCACCGGCTTCTGGCTGGCTCCCCTGCTGCTGTCGGTGCCGGTGTTCAGCCGCGACACCTACTCCTACCTGGCCCAAGGCGCCCTGCTGCGCGATGGCTTCGACCCGTACCTAGTCGGGCCGGTGGAAAATCCCAACCCGCTGCTCGACGATGTCAGCCCGATCTGGGCGGCGACGACGGCGCCGTATGGGCCCGCGTTCATCTTGATCGCGAAGCTCGTCACGATGCTGGTGGGCAACAACGTGGTGGCCGGCACCATGGTGCTGCGACTGTGCATGCTGCCCGGGCTGGCGCTGCTGATCTGGGCCGCGCCCCGGGTGGCCGCCCGGGTCGGCGGCAGCGCCCCCGCGGCGCTGTATCTGGCCGTGCTCAACCCGCTGGTGATCATCCACCTGATGGGTGGGGTGCACAACGAGATGCTGATGGTCGGCCTGGTGATGGCGGGCATCGCGCTGACACTGGAACGCCGACACCTGGCCGGGATAACGGTGGTGGCGCTGGCCGCGGCGGTGAAGGCCACCGCCGCGATCGCCCTGCCATTTCTGGGGTGGGTCTGGATGCGCCACCTGCGCGAGCCCCGCGGTGAGCGCCGCGGGTACCCGACGGTCCCCGCATTCGCCGCCGCAGCGGCAGCCTCGACGGTCAGCGTTGTCGCCGTGTTCACCATGCTGTCGGCCCTGGCCGGAGTCGGTTTGGGCTGGCTGACCGCACTGCTGGCCGGCAACGTCAAGATCATCAACTGGCTCACCGTGCCCACGGCGGCCGCCAACCTGATCCACGCCGTCGGCGGACTGGTCGCCCCGGTCAACTTCTACGCCGTCCTGCACATCACCCGGATCAGCGGGGTCGTGGTGATCGCGCTGGTCCTGCCGGTGCTGTGGTGGCGAGCGCGGCGCGACGATCGCAGCGCGATCGCCGGCATCGCCTGGGCCATGCTGGTCGTCGTGTTGTTCGTGCCGGCCGCTCTGCCCTGGTACTACACCTGGCCGCTCGCGGTGGCCGCCACCCTGGTGCGTTCCCCGACCGCCATCGCCGCGATCGCGGCGGCCTCGACCTGGATCATGGTGATCTTCAAACCCGACGGCTCCCATGGCATGTACACCTGGCTGCACGTGATCGGCGCGACGGGCTGCGCCGTCTACGCCTGGTACCGGCTGTCCAAAGCGCCGGCCGAAACCGCCTGAGGGCGGCTGGGCTCAGTACGCCATGGCCTGGGCCCGCCGCATCACCTCGCGGGCCTGGTGGGCGTGCAGCGCATCGATGGGGCGGGCGTTTGCCACCGGTTCCCGCACGCCGTCGCGGGTCAACGACAACGACGCATCCGGGGTGAACAGCCACCGCACGATCTCGGTCTGCTGGTAGCCGCCGTCGTGCAGCAGCGCCAGCAGCCCGGGCAGGCTCTTGACCACGTCGCCGTCGGCGGTGAAGAACACCTGCGGAACCAGCAGCACACCGTTTCGCCGCACCGCGGCCAGATGGTTGTCGCGCAGGTACTGGTGCACTTTGGTGACCGGCACCCCGAGCATCTCGGCCACCGTCGGCAGGTCGAAAGTCGGTTCGTCGGGATCGAGGACGTCATCGGAGGCCGGAATGCTGCTCACGACACGAGTTTAGAACCGCCGGACCGGCCGCCGACGCACACATACCATTGCCGGGTGACTTCCACCTGGGGCGGCGACAGCTTGGAGGGCACCCTGCTCGACGGGCGGTACCGAGTGGGCGCCCGGATCGCCACCGGCGGCACCTCCACGGTGTACCGCGGCATGGACGAACGCCTCGACCGCCCGGTCGCGGTGAAGGTGATGGATCTGCGCTACGCCGGCGACCAGCAGTTCCTGGCCCGGTTCCAGCTCGAGGCCCGGGCGGTCGCCCGGCTCAAGGATCCGGGGCTGGTGGCGGTCTACGACCAGGGCTTCGGCACGATTCACGATCCCGGCCAGCCGTTTCTGGTGATGGAGCTCGTCGAGGGCGGCACGCTGCGCGAACTGCTCAACGAACGCGGCCCGATGCCGCCGCACGCCGTCGCCGCGGTACTGCGCCCGGTGCTTTCGGCACTGGGGATCGCCCACCAGGCCGGGCTGGTGCACCGTGACGTCAAGCCGGAGAACATTCTGATCTCCGATGACGGCGAGGTGAAGATCGTCGACTTCGGCCTGGTGCGCGCCATCGCAGCGGCGGGAATCACCTCCACCAACGTGATTCTGGGTACCGCGGCCTATCTGTCCCCCGAGCAGGTGCGGGACGGGAACGCCGGCCCCGCCAGCGACGTCTACAGCGCCGGCGTACTCACCTATGAGCTGTTGACCGGCCACACGCCGTTCGCCGGCGACTCCGCGTTGACGGTGGCCTACCAGCGGCTGGATCACAATGTCCCGCTGCCCAGTTCGGCCATCGACGGCGTTCCCGGCGAATTCGACGACCTGGTCGCCCGGGCCACCGCCCGGGCGCCGGAGGACCGCTACCCCGATGGTCTGCAGATGGCTCGCGCGGTGGATCTGCTCACCGTAGCGCTGGCGCTGCCGGCGTTTCGGGTGCCCGCCCCCCGCAACTCCGCCCAGCACATCGCCGCACCCGGGCGCACGCCGCCCCAGCCGCCACGCCACGCCACCCTGCACATGACCCGCGGTCCGCAGGACTGGCCGGAGGAAATCGGTCAATCTCAGCTCGTGACAGGGCAATTCGGTGGCGTCGAACTGAGCCGATTCGTGCTGGAGCGCCAGCACGCACGCCGGATGGTGCTGATCTGGCTGGCCGTGGTGTTCGCGCTGGACGCCGTGGTCGCGGCGGTGGCGTGGACGCTGGGCAACAACGTCGGCGCGCTGCTGTGAACCCCGGCCTGCCGACGGCTCAGCCCCGCAGCATCTCCGCGACCAGGAAGGACAACTCCAGCGACTGCTGGGTGTTGAGCCGCGGGTCACACGCCGTCTCGTAGCGGCCGCCCAGATCCGAGTCCGAAATGTCTTGGGCGCCACCGAGGCACTCCGTGACGTCCTCCCCGGTGAACTCCAGGTGGATGCCGCCCGGGTGCGTGCCCAGCGCATGATGCACCTCGAAGAAGCCCTGCACCTCGTCGACGATCCGGTCGAAGTGGCGGGTCTTGTGGCCGGTCGACGCCTCATGGGTGTTGCCGTGCATCGGGTCGCACTGCCAGATCACCTGGTGACCGGTGGCCTGGACCTTTTCGATGATGCCAGGAAGCAGATCACGCACCTTGCTGTTGCCCATCCGGCTGACCAGGGTCAGGCGGCCCGGCTCGTTGTGCGGGTCGAGCCGCTCGACGTACTCCACCGCCAGTTCCGGCGATGTCGTCGGCCCCAGCTTGATGCCGATCGGGTTGGCGATCACCTCGGCCAGACCGACGTGCGCGCCGTCGAGCTGACGAGTCCGCTCCCCGATCCACAGGTAGTGCGCCGACAGGTCGTAGAGCTTGGGAGTACCGGAGCCGTCAGCGCCGCCCGGACCCATCCGCAGCATGGCCCGCTCGTAGTCGAGCACCAGGGCCTCGTGGCTGGCGTAGATCTCCGCGGTCTGCAGCTCCCGGTCGGCCACCCCGCACGCCGACATGAACTTCAGCCCGCGGTCGATCTCGCCCGCCAGCGCCTCGTAACGAGCACCCGCCGGCGACGTGCGGACGAACTCGCGGTTCCAGTCGTGCACCAACTCCAGCGACGCCAGGCCCGACGACGTCAGCGCCCGCACCAGGTTCATCGCGGCGCTGGCATTGGCGTAGGCCCGCACCAGCCGAGACGGGTCGTGCTCACGTACCTCGGCATCGGCGGCCAGTCCGTTGACCATGTCGCCGCGGTAGGACTTCAGGCCCAGCGCGTCGATGTCGGCCGACCGCGGCTTGGCGTACTGACCGGCGATCCGGGCCACCTTGACCACCGGCATGCTGGCCCCGTAGGTCAGCACCACGGCCATCTGCAGCAGGGTGCGGATGTTCGCCTTGATGTGCGGCTCGGTGTTGTCGGTGAAGGTCTCGGCGCAGTCGCCGCCCTGCAGCAGGAAGGCCTCCCCGCGGGCGACCTGGGCCAGCAACGCCTTGAGGCGCTCGATCTCGGACGCCACCGTGATGGGCGGAACGCTCTCCAACACCGTGCGCATGGCCTTGGCCTGGTCGGCGGGCCAGCTCGGTTGTTGGACGGCCGGCCGGGCCAGTGCGGCGTCGAGGCGCTCGCGCAGATCCGCGGGCAGCGGCGGCAACGCCGGCAGCTGGTCGATGGGTACGTCAACAGTCCAGTTCACCCGACCATGGTAGCGGGGCGCCGAACCGCCCTGATCAGGCCAGTTCGTCGGCCGTGCTGACTGGCCAACTCCTCAACGGTCCGCTGCGCGGCCCGCATCGTCGTCGGCCGCCATGATCACCTGGAAGCGGCGCAGCTGATCGCGGGCGTCCACCAGCGCGTCGTGACTGCCCGCCGACCGCGGTGGCAGCCGCGGCCGGCCCCGGTCCTCCCACAGCTGGCGCAGCTCGTGGGTGAAACGCGGAATCGGCGCCGGCAGCTCAGGCATGGTGCCCCACAACTGGCAGAGCACCACATGGTCATAGGCGCCGACCCAGGCCCACAACTCGATCGGGTCCCCCCGCTCCACGCCCAGGAACTCCTCCAAGTCCGCGCGGATCCGGCTGCGCGAGCGCCACGCCTTCGAGGCCGGCGACGGCAGCTTCGGCAACACGTGCGAGCGCACCCAGGGCCCCGCACGCTCCGGATCGAACTCGGTGGACACCGCGTAGTACTCGCGCCCGTCCTCGGCGACCACGCCGATGGAGATCAACTCGATGGTGCGGCCGTCCTCGATGAACTCAGTGTCGTAGAAAAACCTCGTCACCACGGTCCGCCCTGCCGGGGCATCCGCGGGACCACGAATGGCCGGGTGGGCGCCGACGCCTCCGACGCCGGACCGGGCCGGCTCGGCGGCCACGGGGGCGGAGCCGGGCGGGCGGGCGGGCGGGCGGCGGGGGCCGGCGGCCGGGCAGCCGGCGGCCGGGGAGCCATGAATTTCACCGTCGGCGCCGACGCGGCGCGCACCTCGCGGTCGAGCTCGGCGTCGACCTCACGCTCGTCGGGCACCTGGGGCCGGCCGGCGATCGCATCCTGCAACCAGAGCTTGGCGGCGATCACCGGACGGCGCAGCCGGCGCTCGCGCTCCAGCGCGCGGTGCATTCGCTCACGGCTGTTCAGATAACGCCAACGGGCCCAGGGCGCGTGCGGCCGAGACAGCCGCACCGCGCCGATCACCAGCAGGGGAAAGAAAAACATCCCGATCAACCCGGTCCACACCTTGCCCTTCAACAACACCATCACGCCCAGCGGCAATGCCGTCACCAAACCGATGAACACCCCGGTGCGAATCAACGGCGACGACGTATCGTGCCATGTTCCGGCCAGAAACGTCAGCGGGTGAAAGCCCAGCACCAGCAGCCCGGCGACCGCCGTGGCGGCGAACACCGCGTCGACCGACGCGCGGCCGTCCTCCTCCCAGTACACGTCGGACAGGTGCAGGATCAGCGCGTACTCGTCGAGCACCAGCGCCGCCCCGATCCCGAACGCGATCGCGGCCAGGCTGAACGCCGGCTCATGCCCGCTGGATCCGACGGTCACCAGCGTCACCCCGGACACCATCACCAGCACCACCCCGAACACCACGTGGTGGATGTGTTTGGTCCCGATGTGGACGTTGCGCGGCTGCCACCACCGCGGCGGCCGGGGGTTGTCGGCCTGGCTGCGGATGTAGCGCACCACGGCACGAGTCACCAGGAACGTCGCCAAAAAGGCCAGCAGACAGCACAGCAGCGGCAGTCGGCCACGCCCCACAATGTCGTCGCGGAACCATTCGAGCATCTAATGAAACGTACGCCCTCACCGCACACCACGCCCGGATCGCCACCGGTATGGCGCAGTCTGAGGTAGCCACCGGATAGGCTGTGCTGCGACATGACTACATCGCGGCCGGCCGAGCCGGGCCGTCGGCACGGGGGCATCAACGGTAGGGCCGTTTGGTGGATCTTCGCGGCGCTGACGATGGCAGCCCTGGGCTACATGACGTGGCGGGCATTGGGCAGCACGCCGTATCACATCGACATCGACGTCTACCGGATGGCGGCTCAGGCCTGGCGTGACGGCCAGCCGCTCTACGGCCAGAACTGGTTCCAAACCCAGATCGACGGCACCGTCCTGCCTTTCACCTATCCCCCGATCGCCGCGGTGTTGTTCGCCCCGCTCACCTGGGTTTCGCTGGGCACCGCCACCGTCGTGTTGACCATCGTCTCGACATTGCTGCTGGTGGTGTCGATCACGATCGTGCTGACCGGCCTGGGGGTGAGTGTCGAGACGAGCCCGGGTTGCGGCCCGGCCTGGTGGCGCCGCGCTGTGGTGGCCGCGGCGATCGTGGCGGCGGCCATCTGGTTGGAGGCCGAACCCATCTGGGCCAACTTCGACTTCGGCCAGGTCAATGCGGTGTTGATGACCCTGGTGATCGCCGACTGTGTGCCGCGGCGCACCTACTGGCCGCGCGGGACCCTGCTGGGTGTGGCGGTGGCGCTCAAGCTGACCCCGGCCGTGTTCGTGCTCTATTTCCTGTTGCGCGGCGACCGGCGCGCCGCGGTCACCACGGTGGTGTCGTTTCTGGCCGCGACCCTGCTGGGCTTCGCGATGGCCTGGAGCGACTCCTGGCAGTACTGGACGCGCACCGTCACCGACACCGACCGCATCGGCGGAGCGACGCTGAACACCAACCAGAACCTGGCCGGGGCGCTGGCGCGGCTGCCGCTGGGCGAACAACTGCGCTCGCTGCTGTGGCTGGCCGGGTGCCTGGTGGTGCTTGCGGTGACCGTGTGGGCGGCCCGCCGCGTGCTCAGCGCGGGTGAACCGATCTTGGCGCTGGTCTGCGTGGCACTGTTCGGCCTGGTGGTGTCACCGGTGTCCTGGTCGCATCACTGGGTGTGGATGCTTCCCGCGGTGGTGGTGACCGCGGTGGTGGCTTCCCGGCACCGGGCGCTGATGCTGGGAGCGCTCAGCGTGATCGGGGTGGCGCTGATGATGCGCAGTCCGATCGAGTTGCTGCCCGAACATCATGAGACCGGCGCAGCGTGGTGGCGCCAATTGGCCGGCACGTCCTACGTGTGGTGGGCGCTGGCGATGGTCGTCACGGCCGGCGCGACGCTGCGGCCGTCCCCCCGGGAGAATCCGGATCAGCCCGCCGCGGTCTCCGGAAACCGGGCGACCGGCTGAGCCGTTTCCCCTTCCGACTGCGCCGCACCGTTTTTGAGGTTTGCCGCGTAGACGTCGACGTACTCCTGCCCGGACAGCCGCATCAACTCATACATCACCTCGTCGGTGACGGCGCGCTCGATAAAGCGGTTGTCGGCCATCCCGTCGAAGCGCGAGAAGTCCATCGGCTTGCCGAAGCGGACGGGGACACGGCCGAACCGCAGCATCGAGGTGCCCGGCGGGTTGACGACGTCGGTGCCGACCATCGCGACGGGGATCACCGGGACACCGGTGTGCAGCGCCAGCCGGGCCAGCCCGGTCTTGCCCTTGTAGAGCCGGCCGTCCGGTGAGCGGGTGCCCTCGGGGTAGATCCCGAGCAGCTTGCCCTGATCCAGGATCCGCCGGGCGGTGTTGAGGGCGGCCTGCGCGGCGTCCGCGTCGTTGCGGTCGATGGGGACCTGCCCGACGGCGGTGTAGAAAGAACGGGTCAACCAGCCTTTGACGCCGGTTCCGGTGAAGTATTCCGCCTTGGCCAGGAAAGTGATCCGACGGCGCACCACCAGGGGCAGGAAAAAACTGTCCATGACGGCCAAATGATTGCTGGCCAGAATCGCCGCTCCGCCGTCGGGGATGTTTTCCAGTCCCTCAACTTTCGGCCGGCCGATCACGGCCAGCAGCGGACCGAAGAACACGTACTTGCCCAGCCAATACCACATGGCCCCTCCCTCCTGGTCGTGTTCGCGCTAACTTTACCGAGCGGCCGTGGCTGGGGCCACACGGTGATTCGTCACAGCGCGAATTCGCTGGAATTCCTCAGCTTTCACCGTCTGAGGATTCGGTTTCGATGTTTACCGGAATGTGTCGGTAACTGGGCCGGACCGGCGCGTCACCGTCGCCGCCGGGCGCGGCCGGGCCCGGTTCGGGCGGCTCCGGCGGCCCGCCGGCGCCGGCGGTCTCGCCGACCACGGCGCGGACCACCTCGTAGAGCGCAACGCTGTGCTCGGCCACCATTGTCAGCAGCGGATGCTCTTCGCCGGTCACCAGTGCCGCCAGCGCGCACACCGGGCACCACACCTGTTGACACTTGCCCGGTCCGTCGCCGGCGGCCGCCAGCAGCGCCGCGGCACGCACCGCCGGATCCAGCCGATCCAGAATCGCCTGGGCGAGCTTGCGCAGCTCGGGTCCGAGCTCACCGAGGTCGGGGTGCGCACCAGCGGTCACCGTCGCCCCTCCTCATCGCCAGTCGTCGGCCACACGTCCGGGTCCGGCCGGAAGCGCACCGTCAGTTCACTGCCACGCAACGTTGCGTCGACAACCGTGCACCGTCGCAGCACCGACGCCAGCCGCACGCGGCGTCTGGTGGCGCCTGCACCGATGATCAGATCGTCTCCGGACCGCCCCAGACTCAGGACACCGGAATCGACCTGGGGTAACTCTAGCCGCAGGCGATACACCGCCCCCAGCCCGGAACCGGACTCCCGGTCGACCACCGGCCGCACCGGACCGGGCGGTGCCGATCCGTCCCGGCGACGGCTGCCGGCGAGCAGGTCGCCCAGAGCCTTGGGGCCGATCGGCTCACCCGACAGATGCGGAACCAGCACCATCGCCACGTCGCCGATCGCGCGGTCGATCTCGGCCAGGACGGTGCGCTGTTCAGCGATCCGCTCGGCGTACCAGTCGAACGCCGGATGAGCCGGCAGATCGGTGTAGACGTACGAATCGTCCTGCACCAAAATCTGATTGACGATCAGTTCCGCCACCCGCACCCCGGTCAGCGACAGCGCCCCCAGGGTCCGGACGGCCTCGGCGGCCACCACGCGCTCGGCGGTCAACACCAGATGGGCGGCCACCGTCGTCTCATCTGCGAGGCGCTCGGCAAGCCGCTCGGCGGCGCGGCTGATCCGCTCGATCGCCTCCACCAGTGCACTCGACCGCGGGTCCTCGGTGCCGCTGAGCCGGCGGTGCCGCGGCCAGGACCTTTCGGCATACAGCGCCACGGTCGCCGGCAGGGTCAGCATCCGCATCGCATCGGCGGTCGACGCGCAGTCCACGATGACGCGGTCCCACTGCCCGCTGTCCGCGAGCTCGCCGACCTCGTGCAGGCCCAACACCTCCTGAACCCCCGGGAAAGCCGAAAGTTCTTCGGGGGCAAGGCTACCCAGATCCGATTCCGGGAACCGCTCAGCGAGCACCCCGACCACGCCGGCCCAGTGCCGTTCAAGTACGGCCAGGGTGTCCAGCGCCAGCACGTCCAGCCGGCCCGAGCCGGCGCCGTCGAGGGCCACCGGGCTGGGATCCCGGGCACCGCTGGGAGCCAGCTGCACGCCGAGCACATCGCCCACCGAATGGGCCTGATCGGTGGAGACCAGCAGCACCCGGTCGCCGGCGCATGCCTGCGTGACAGCGGTCGCCGCCGCACACGTGGACTTGCCCACGCCGCCCTTACCGACGAACAGACTCAGCTGGGCTGCAGCCGGCGTCGCTGCCTGCGGCGGCCTCACTCAGCCTCTGCTCGCTTCTTCAGGTCCTTCAGAGCGGTGTCGGTCAGTCGCCGTTCCGCCTTGCGCTTGAGCAGGCCGATCATCGGGATCATCAGATCCACCGACAACTCGTAGACGACCTCGGTGCCAGATCCCTTGGACGTCAGCCGATATTCGCCGTCGAGGGCTTTCAGCAGCGAACTCGACGCCAGCGACCAGCGCACCGAGCGGCGATCGGGCGACCAGTCGTAGTCGAGCACCATGGTGTCTTTGAGCACGGCCGCGTCGAGCACCAGCCGGGCCACCTTCGGGTACCCGTCGGCGTCGGTTTCGAGCACCTCGGCCTCGGTGTACTCCGAGACCCAGTCGGGATAGGAGCCGATGTCGGCGATCACCTTCATCACCGTGTCCGGATCCGCCGCGATGTAGATCGTCTGAGCTGTCTTATCGGCCACGTACTACTTCCCTAACTCGCTCGCGCCTGGCACGACCCCACGGCACAGACGGTACCCCGCCGTCGAGGGCCGGGGCGGTTCAACGTACGGCGTTCGGAGAGACCCCCACCGGCCGGGAACTCTCCAGGCGGTCCTTGATCTCGAAAGCCATCCGCTTGCCGGCCACCCGGCGGCGGTGGTTCAGCTTCGCCAGGTTCAGCTTGGCCAACTGCCGGCCGGTCACCCCGGTCGGCTCGGCATGCAGGAAGTAGTGCAGCAGCACACCGTCGAGCATCGGCTCCAGCCAGATCTCCATGGTGCCGGTCAGCGGCCCGCTCACCGTCCACCGGATGCCCTTGTCGGCCCGGTCCTCAACCACCTGGAGTTGCAGGTCGGGCCACCACCGCTGCCAACTCGAGCGATCGGCGACCGCCGCGCCGACCTGCTCGCCGGATGCGGCGACGAAAGTCTCGTCGGCGACCTGGATACTGTTCATGGCCCGCAAGCGTAACGAAGACGTTTGCGCAGCGAACCTCCCTGCCCGCCGATGCCGCGCACCCAACGCTCCGGCGGTGCGCCCTCCCGACCGCAATAGTGAACACCGTCACGCTGGCGCACCGGCGCCGACTAGGCTGAGCGGGTCTACCCTGGCTGGCAAGAGAGGTCATCGCAATGCGTGAGTTCAGTGTTCCCGCGTCGTTCACCGTCGAGGAGCACGACAACGTCGCCGCGGTCGTTTTCGAGCACGAGCGCAACAGTCCCGATTTCGTGATCTACCAGCGGTTGGTAGACGGGGCCTGGACCGATGTCACGTGTGCAGAAGCCGCCGCGCAGATCCGGTCGGCCGCATTGGGACTGATCGGTCAGGGCGTGGCCCCCGGCGACCGGGTGGTCATCTTCTCGGCAACCCGTTACGAGTGGGCCCTGCTCGACTACGCGATCCTGTCCATCGGCGCGGTCACCGTGCCGATCTACGAAACCTCCTCGGCCGAGCAGGTCCGGTGGGTGATGCAGGACTCCGGCGCGGTGCTGGCGTTCGCCGAGACCGACGAGCACGCCCAGATCATCAAGGAACTCGCCGGCGACCTGCCCGCACTGCGGCGGGTGCACACCATCGACGGTTCCGGCCCGGCCGCGCTAGACGAGCTCGCCGAAGCCGGTGCCGGTCAGGACCCGGCGCAGCTCACCGCACGCCTTGGTGCGCTGCGGGCCACCGACCCGGCGACGCTGATCTACACCTCGGGCACCACGGGTCGCCCCAAGGGCTGCGAGCTCACCCACTCCAACCTGATCCACGAGGTGCGCGGCACCCAGGCTGCGCTGCCGACCCTGCTGACCGCCGGACAGCGCCTGCTGGTCTTTCTGCCGCTGGCCCACGTGCTGGCCCGTGCGCTGAGCATCGCCGGTTTCGCCAACAAGGTCACCGTGGGCTTCACCAGCGACATCAAGAACCTGGTACCGATGTTCGGGGTGTTCAAGCCGACCGTGGTGGTTTCGGTGCCGCGGGTCTTCGAGAAGGTGTACAACACCGCGGCGCAGAACGCCGCCAACGACGGCAAGGGCCGCATCTTCGAGATCGCCGCCCAGACCGCGGTGGACTGGAGCGAGTCTCTCGACCGCGGCGGTCCGGGCCTGTTGCTGCGTGCCAAGCACGCCCTGTTCGACAAGCTGGTCTATCACAAGCTGCGCGCGGCGCTGGGCGGCAACTGCCGCGCGTCGGTCTCCGGCGGGGCCCCGCTGGGCGAACGGCTGGGCCACTTCTACCGTGGCGTCGGCCTGTCCATCTACGAGGGCTACGGCCTGACCGAGACCACGGCTGCCATCACCGTCAACCCGGTCGGCGGAATGAAGGTGGGGACCGTCGGAAAGCTGGTGCCCGGCAACAGCATGCGGGTCGCCGAGGACGGCGAGCTGCTGGTGCGCGGCGGGGTGGTGTTCAACGGCTACTGGCGCAATGAGGCGGCCACCGCCGACGCGTTCGTCGACGGCTGGTTCCGCACCGGGGACCTGGCCTCCATCGACGCCGACGGCTACCTGAAGATCACCGGCCGCAAGAAGGAGATCATCGTCACCGCCGGCGGCAAGAATGTCGCCCCGGCGGTCCTGGAAGACCAGCTTCGCTCGCACCCGCTGATCAGTCAGGCGATGGTCGTCGGAGACGCCAAGCCGTTCATCGGCGCGCTGATCACCATCGACCCGGAAGCCTTCGACGGCTGGAAGCAGCGCAACGGCAAGTCCAGCACCGACACGCCCGGCGACCTTGCGACCGACCCGGATCTGCTCGCCGAGGTCGACGGGGCGGTCAAACAGGCCAATCTGTCGGTCTCCCACGCCGAGTCGATCCGCAAGTTCCACATCCTGCCGGTCGACTTCACCGAGGCCACCGGCGAGCTGACCCCGACGATGAAGGTCAAGCGCAACATCGTCGCGGAGAAGTTCGCCCACGCGATCGAGGCGATCTACGCCAAGGGCTGAGGCACCCTCCGGGCCGGGGCTGAGCCCAGCTCAGGCCTGCAACAGCTCGGCCATGCGCCCGGCCAGGGAGTCCCAGCGCCAATGGCCGGTGGCCCATTCCCGCCCGGCGGCACCCATCGCCGCGGCGCGGGCGGGGTCGGCGAGCAGGCCGGCGACCGCGTCGGTGATCTGGTCCACCGCCCGGCCGTCGACCACCAGGCCGGTTCTGTTGTGCACCACGGTCTCGGGGGCACCGCCGGAGTCGCCGGCGACCACCGGCACCCCGGCGGCCGAGGCCTCCAGGAACACGATGCCCAGCCCCTCGACGTCCAGTCCGGCGCCGCGGGTGCGGCAGGGCATCGCGAACACGTCCCCCAGCACGTAGTAGGCCGGCAGCTCGGCGGCCGGTACGCCGCCGGTGAATGTCACCGCGTCGGCGACCCCGCACTCGCGGGCCAACGTGTGCAGCCGCTCGGCGTACGGTCCCCCGCCGACGATGACCAGCGCGGCCCCGTCCACCCGTTGCCGGATGGCCGGAAGCGCCCGGATCAGCATGTCCTGCCCCTTGCGGGGCACGAGCCGCGAAACGCACACCACGGTGGGACGCTCACCCAGCCCGTGCCGGGCGCGCAGCTCGGCGCGGGCCGCGGGGTCGGGGCGGAACCGGTCGGTGTCCACGCCGGGAGGCAGGTGCTCCAGTGCGGCGTCGGGACCGAACGCCGAGGCGAACCGGCCGCGGGTGTAGTTGCTGACGAAGGTGACGGTGTCGCAGGTGTCGCCGATCCGGCGCAGCACCGAGCGGGCCCCCGGCAGCATCGACCAGCCGACCTCATGGCCGTGCGTGCTGGCCAGCACCCGAACGGCGCCGGCACCGCGCGCCCGCTGCGCCAGCAGCGCCAGCGGGGCGGCCGCGCCGAACCACACCGTCTCGGCGCCCGAGTCGGCGACGAGCCGACGCATCCGGGCATCGACCGCCGGGCCCGGCAACATCAGCGTGCCGGGATGCCGTACCACCTGATAGCCGGCGGCTTTCGCGGATTCATCGAAGGCCTGCGCGCCCTTCCACTTGGGCGCATACACCGTGATCTCGTGGCGCCCTGCCGCGGCGATGCGGCGCACCAGTTCTTCCAGATAGCACTGGATGCCGCCGGGACGCGGCGGAAAATCGTTGGTTACCAGCAGGACCCGGCTCACCCGTGGATGCTAGCGCGTGGTCAACCGCGCCACTGCTGCCACCCGGCGAGCAGTTCGGGCAGGTCGACCCCGAGCACCAGTGGCACCGCCACGGCGAATGGGACATGCCCGGGACCGCATGCGGACAGGTAGAGCTCGCGCAGTTTTGCCGCCCCGAAGCGGTCGGCGACGTACCGCGCGAACTGCCACGCCCGCTCGTAGGCCTGGGCACGGCCCGCACCGCCGGCATCCAGCTCGGTGTCCGAGGGCAGCGTCACCGGCCCCGGCGAAGCTCCGGATCGATCCCAGGCAGGCCGAGCGACGAAGTCCGCCACGCCCTCGATGAGCCAGCGCGGCGCGTCCAGCGCGGTGTCGATGCGCGCGGCGAAGTGAAACAGCTCATGGGTCAATACGATTCGCAACGCGGGGGTGCTCATCGCGACCGCACCGGGCGCGAAGACGATCCGCTGCCCCTGCGCTGTCCGGCGCTCCGGATCCACCCGGTCGGCGACCGCGACCGCGGCGATGTCGGCCCATTGCGCCACATCGGCGTTGTCGTGGCCGGCCAGCTCGGCGAACTGGCGATCCGAGCCGGTGGCGGTCACCGGGATTCGATGGGACCAGTCGGTGCCCCAGAAGTCCTCGACCGCCTCGACCGCGTCCGCGATGTTCTCGGCCACCCGGCTCAGCAACGCCGCGCCGGCCGGGCCGCCGCCCTGATTGTCCAGCACGACGGTCCGGCCGTCCCCCACGATCAGCGGCACCGCCGCCGACTCGCGGGGCGCGGCGATCAGGAGCGCTACCGCGCCGACCAGCTCGGCGGCCAGCAGCAGCGACAGGACGCGGCGGACTCCGCGACGCTCAGTAACGGCGGGCGTTGTGGATCGGGCCCGACGACGTCATCGGCACCACCCGTACCGGCTGACCGAAAGTGGGCGAGTGAACCATCATGCCGTCGCCCACGTAGATACCCGAGTGCGAGGCGTCGGAATAGAAGGTCAGCACGTCACCGGGCTGCAGATCCGACAACGCCACCGGCTGCCCGCCGTTGGCCTGCGCCTGGCTGGAATGCGGCAGGTTGATCCCGGCCTGGTTGAAGGCCCACATCACCAGCCCGGAGCAGTCGAAGCCGCCCGGTGCGGCGCCACCCCAGACATACGGCGTGCCGACCTGTGTCAACGCGGCCTGCACGGCGGTCGCGGCGGCTCCGCTGCCGGCCCCGCCGGGGACCGCACCCAGCGGAGACGGCGCGTCGAAGCCGGGCAACTGGAAGCCGGGCGCCGGCGGCGCTCCCTCGGGGGCCGGCTCCGCGGGGGCGGCCTCGGGCACCGGTCCGGGCTGGGCCATCGCGGTGCGCTGCTCGGGACTGAGCGCGTAGTACTGGGACTTGACCAACGAGATCTGCAGCTGCAACCGACTCTGGCGCGCCTGCAAGTCGGCCCGCACGGCGGCGGCCTGCTCGGCGGCGGTCCGCGCCTCCTCAGCCGACCTGGCCGAGGCCTCCTCGGCCTGGGCGGCCTGATCGCTGGCGGCCCGGAAACGGTCCAACTGCACTGCCATGTCGCCGGCCACCACCCGCTGCACACCGAGCTTGTCGATGAGTTGCTGCGGAGACTCGGCGGTCAAGATCGCGTCCGCGCCGCCGACCCGGCCACCCATGTAGGTGGTGGCGGCGAAGCGGTTGATGGCCGACCGGTAGGTGGTGAGCTTCTCGGCGGCCTCATCCACGGCGGCCTGATCGGCGGCATGCGCGGCCTCTGCGGCCTGCTGCGCGGCGAGCTTCTCGTCGAGATTGAGCTGCGCGGTGTGCATGGCCTCGGTGGTCTGCTCGGCCTGCCGGGACAGTTCGCTGAGCTTGGCCAGGGCGTCGTCGGCGGGATCGGCGTTCACATTTCCGGCAACAACGCTGCTCAGAACCATGACACCGGCCACCAGGCCGGCTGCGGCGCCGAGAATGGGGCGCGTCAAAGCACGCAGGTTCCCCTGCACACGTTCGAGCTCCAAGATTGCATCCTTAACACTGCCCAGGAAGACACGAGGGGGACGTGTCTCCGCCGAAAGTACGTAAGGTCTCGATTAGGTTACGGAACGGCAACGGCGTTGTCTATGTCGAGTGGCTCACTCTACAGCCCCGCCATCGGCCCGACCCGGGCGACTCGCGGGGGCCGGCCGCCGTTCAGGCCACGCCGGATCGGCTCGCGGGTGCCCGCCCACCGCGAATCGGGACCAACCGCAACCGGGGAGCCATCCCGGCCTCGGCAAGCACGTCGAGTGCCGCCCGCTCGTCGTCGAGCAGGTCGTTGGGCACTCCCAGCAGCACACTGACAACACAGTCCCGGCAGGCCGGTCCGCGCACGGCGCAGGCGTCGCAGTCGATCACCATCGGATCGGCTTCCGGCCGGCGCGTGCCGCCGTCATCCGAGGGTTCGATCTGTCCCATGAGGCTTCCTCTCGATCGGTTGCCCGCACGCTAACGCCGGCCACCGACAAGGGCGGGTGTCGGTGCGGCCGCCTAGGGTGCGGTCCATGATCTCCGGTACGGACGCAGGCCAGCTGAGCTTGGCAGATCTCGAAGCCGAACTCGGCGCCTCCCCGGCCACCCTGCGCGAGACCACGTTCGTGGTGGTGGACCTGGAGACCACCGGCGCCCGGGCGGCGCCCCGGGGGGACGGCGAACCGGACGCCATCACCGAGATCGGCGCGGTCAAGGTGCGCGGTGGCGTCGTCGAGGGCGAGTTCGCCACCTTGATCAACCCGCAGCGCGGCATCCCCCCGCAGATCGTTCGGCTGACCGGTATCACCACCGCCATGGTGTACGAGGCGCCCACCATCGACTCCGTGCTGCCGTCGTTTCTCGAGTTCGCCGGCTTCGACCGGGGCTCGGTGCTGGTCGCCCATAACGCCGGCTTCGACGTCGGGTTCCTGACCGCCGCCGCGCGACGCTGCGATCTGGCCTGGCCGCGTCCGCCGGTGCTGTGCACGGTGCGGCTGGCCCGCCGGGCGCTCAGCCGCGAAGAGGCGCCCAGCGTCCGGCTCGCCGAGTTGGCCCGGCTGTTCGCGGTCAGCACCACGCCCAGCCACCGGGCGCTCGACGACGCCCGCGCCACCGTCGACGTCCTGCATGCCCTGCTCGAGCGGCTGGGCAACCAGCGGGTGAACACCTTCGTGGATCTGCGCGCCTACCTTTCGCATGCGACTCCGGCCCAACGCGGCAAGCGCGGCCTGGCAGTGGGCCTGCCGCATCGGCCCGGGGTGTATCTGTTCCGCGGCCCCTCCGACGAGGTGCTCTACATCGGCACCTCCACCGACCTGCGCCGCCGGGTCTCGCAGTACTTCAACGGCTCGGAGCGTCGTCGCCGGATCGCCGAGATGGTCGCCCTGGCGACGCGGGTCGATCACGTCGAATGCGCGCATGCCCTCGAAGCCGGGGTGCGCGAACTGCGCCTGCTGGCCGCCCACGCGCCCCCCTACAACCGTCGGTCGAAGTTTCCCCGCCGGTGGTGGTGGATCACGCTGTCCAAGGAGCCGTTTCCCCGTCTAGTCGTGGTGCGCAGCCCCGGGCACGACCGGGTTGTCGGCCCGTTCCGGTCACGGGCCGACGCCGTCGACACCGCGGTTCTGCTGGCGCGTTTTTCCGGGCTGCGCACCTGCACCACCCGGCTTTCGGCAACCGCCCGGCACGGCTGCCCGCCGCAGCAGGTGGGCCCGTGTCCGGCCGCGGCGAACATCACCGCCGGCGACTACGCCGACACGGTCCGCCGGGTGGCCGATCTGATCGACGGCGCCGACAACACCGCCCTGGCCGCGGCGGTGGACCAGGTGCGGGCGGTGGCCGATCGCGGCCATTACGAGAGCGCGGCCCGGTTGCGGGACAGGGTCGCAGCCGCCATCGACGTGCTGTGGCGCAGTCAGCGCGCTCGCGCCCTGGCGTCGCTGCCCGAGCTGGTGGCCGCCTCGCCGGACGGCACCGGCGGGTGGCACCTGGCGGTGATCCGCCACGGTCGGCTGGCTGCCGCCGGGTGTGCGGCCCGCGGGGTGCCCCCGATGCCCGTCGTCGATGCGATCACGCTGGGCGCCGAGGCGGTGCTGCCGGAGCCGGCGCCGCTGGCCGGCGCTCTGGTCGAGGAGACCACCCTGATCGCCCGGTGGCTGGCCGCTCCCGGGGTGCGCATCGTGCGGGTGCAATCCGCGGACGACGCGTCGAACGGCTGGTCCGAGCCGCTGGCCTCAGGCGGGCCGTGGGCGTCGTGGGCGGCTCTGGCCCGCTCGGCGCGGCTGGCGTCAGCGCTGGGCGCCGAAGCGGACCCAGCGGGCGAGCAACCGTTCCGCCGCGCCGCTGTCAATCGCCTCGACGGCACGCGCCAGCCCGTCTTCCCAGGCCGGCAGCCACTCAGCGCTGCTGGATAGCCCGGCATGGGCGACCAGTGCCCCGGCGGCGTTGAGCACCACGGCGTCGCGCACCGCGCCTTTGGCTCCGCCGAGCACCGAGCGCGCCTCCTCGGCGTTGGCCTGCGCGTCACCGCCGAGCAGTTCGTGCACCTCGGCGCGCGGAAACCCGAACGCGGCCGGGTCGAAGGTCAGCCGATCGACGGTGCCGGCCTGCACCCGCCAGATCGTGCTCGTGGTGGTGGTGGTCAGCTCATCGAGGCCGTCGTCGCCGTGCACCACCAGCACGCTGGAGTTGCGCGCCGCGAACACCCCGGCCATCACCTCGGCCAGATTGCCGAAGGCGCACCCGATCAGCCCGGCCCGCGGGCGTGCCGGGTTGGTCAGCGGCCCGAGCAGGTTGAACACCGTCGGCACACCGATCTCGCGGCGAGCCGCCGACGCGTTGCGATACGACGGCTGGAACTGCGGCGCAAAGCAGAAACCGATGCCGACCTCGGCGACGCTGCGGGCCACGTCGTCGGGCCCCATGTCGATGCGCACCCCCAGCGCCTCCAGGGTGTCGGCGCCGCCGGACAGCGAGCTCGCGGATCGGTTGCCGTGCTTGACCACCGGCACCCCCGCGGCGGCCACCACGATCGCCGCCATCGTGGACAGGTTCACCGTGTTGGCGCCGTCACCGCCGGTACCGACGACGTCGACGGTGTCGGTGCCGATCTTGTCGGTGGGCACCTTGCGGCCGTGCGCGAGCATGACCTCGGCCAGCGCGCCGACCTCGGCTGCGGTCGGGCCCTTCATCTGCATCGCCACCCCGAACGCCGCGATCTGCGCGGAGGTGGCGCTGCCGTCCATGATCTGCTCCATCGCCCAGGCCGCTTCGCCCGGCGGCAGATCCGCACCGGACGTCAGTGCGCCCAGTACCTGTCGCCACTGCCCTATCTGCGCCTTCGGCTGCGCCGCACTCCCTGGCTCGACCACGTGCCCGATCGTCGCACGCGGGGTTCGTGACGCCAAAGCCAAGGGGAAACGGGCCGGTAACGACCAGGACAAGACTGGTTCACACCAAATGCCAGCCCCGGGTGGAGTTCTACAACTACATAGCGTCATACTTGCGGATGTGACGAGCGCTGTGGGGTCCTCGGGTACTGCCATTACTTCGCGTGTGCATTCGCTGAACCGTCCGAATATGGTCAGCGTCGGCACCATCGTGTGGCTGTCCAGTGAATTGATGTTCTTTGCCGGTCTGTTCGCGATGTACTTCACCGCGCGAGCGCAGTCCGGAGGCGCCTGGCCGCCGCCACCAACCGAGTTGAACCTCGCGCTGGCGGTCCCGGTGACGCTGGTGCTGATCGCGTCCTCGTTCACCTGCCAGATGGGCGTGTTCGCCGCCGAGCGCGGTGACGTGTTCGGGCTGCGCCGGTGGTACCTGCTGACCTTCCTCATGGGGCTGTTCTTCGTCTGCGGTCAGGCCTACGAGTACTCACACCTGGTCGCGCACGGCACCACCATTCCCTCGAGCGCCTACGGCACGGTGTTCTACCTGACCACCGGGTTCCACGGCCTGCACGTCATCGGCGGATTGGTCGCATTCGTTTTCCTGATGCTGCGCACCACGATGAGCAAGTTCACCCCGGCTCAGGCCACCGCATCGATTGTCGTGTCCTACTACTGGCACTTCGTCGACATCGTGTGGATCGCACTGTTCGCCACGATCTACTTCATCCGATGAGCAACCGCCCGATGAACAGGAGTGTCCGGTTGAAGACACTGAAGAAGTGGGCCCGGCCTGGCAGCAACGACACCGTCGCCCGGCGCCGCCTGCGCCGCCGGCTCTCCGGCGGGCTGCTGCTGCTGGTCGCTTTGGCCCTGGCCGGCGGCACCGCCGCACTGCTGACCCCGACCCCACAGGTCGCGGTCGCCGACGAGTCCACCTCCGCCCTGCTGCGGACCGGTAAGCAACTCTTCGACACCTCGTGCGTGAGCTGCCACGGCGTGAACCTGCAAGGTGAGCCCGGCCGTGGACCGAGCCTGATCGGTGTCGGCGAGGCCGCCGTCTACTTCCAGGTCTCCAGCGGACGGATGCCCGCGGCCCGCGGTGAGGCCCAGGCGCCCCGCAAGTACCCGATGTTCGACGCCGCCCAGATCGACGCCATCGGTGCCTATGTGCAGGCCAACGGCGGCGGCCCCACCGTGGTCCGCAACGCCGACGGCAGCATCGCCCAGGCGTCGCTGCGCGGCGACGACCTCGGCCGCGGCGGCGACCTGTTCCGCCTGAACTGCGCGTCGTGCCACAACTTCACCGGCCGCGGCGGCGCACTGTCCTCCGGTAAGTACGCGCCCGACCTGGCACCGGCCAGCGAGCAGCAGATCCTGACCGCGATGCTGACCGGCCCGCAGAACATGCCGCGCTTCTCCGACCGGCAGATCTCCATGGAGGAGAAGAAGGACATCATCGCCTACGTCAAATCCGTTACCGAGGAACGTGATCCGGGCGGCTACGGGCTCGGCGGGTTCGGCCCGGCTCCTGAGGGCATGGTGATGTGGATTATCGGCATGGTCGCCGCCATCGCCGCGGCAATGTGGATCGGGGCACGCTCATGAGCAGCTACGACAAGACCGAACTCCCCGACGACGCCGCACTGGCGACGATGACCACCGACGAGCTGTTGGCTCTCGGCGGCAAGATCGACGGAGTCGAGACCGTCTTCAAGGAGACCCGCTGGCCCGTCGAGGGCACCCGGGCGGAGCAGCGCGCCGAGCGCCGGGTTGCCGCCTGGTTCCTGGCCGGCGGCGGCTTCGGCTTGGCGCTGCTGCTGGTCTTCTTGTTCTGGCCCTGGGAGTACGCGCCGCTGGAGTCCCCCGACGGCCTGGCCTACTCGCTGGCAACGCCGTTGTACGGCTTGACGTTCGGGATGTCGGTGCTCTGCATCGCCATCGGCGCCGTGCTGTTCGTCAAGAAGTTCATTCCCGAAGAGATCACCATCCAGGAGCGTCACGACGGCAGCTCCAGCGAGCTCGACCGCAAGACCGTGGGCGCGCAGCTCACCGACGCCTTCGAAGGCTCCACCATCCGGCGGCGCAAGCTGCTCGGTGCCTCCCTGGGCGTCGGATTCGGAGCGTTCGGGCTGGGCACCGTGGTCGCCGGCGCCGGCGGGCTGATCAAGAACCCGTGGAAGCCGGTCGTCGAGACCGCCGAGGGCAAGAAGGCCGAACTGTGGACGTCCGGCTGGACGCCGCGCTACCACGGCGAAACCATCTACCTGGCCCGCTCCACCGGCCAGAGCACCAACTCGCCGTTCATCAAGATGCGGCCCGAGGATCTCGACGCCGGCGGTATGGAGACGGTGTTCCCCTGGCGGGAGTCCGACGGTGACGGCACCACCGAAGAGTCGCGGGAGAAGCTCAACCACATCATGATGGGCGTCCGCAACCCGGTCATGCTGATCCGCATCCGGCCCGACGACCGGGACAAGGTGGTCAAGCGCCAGGGCCAGGAGAGCTTCAACTACGGCGACTTCTTCGCCTACACGAAGATCTGCTCGCACCTGGGCTGCCCGTCATCGCTGTTCGAGCAGCAGACCTACCGGATCCTGTGCCCGTGCCACCAGTCGCAGTTCGACGCGCTGCACTACGCCAAGCCGGTCTTCGGCCCGGCGGCGCGCGCGCTGGCACAGCTGCCGATCACCATTGACACCAATGGATATCTGGTCGCCAACGGCGACTTCGTCGAACCTGTCGGACCGGCTTTCTGGGAGCGCACCTCATGAGTCCTGCAATCGGCGACCTGCTCGCCCGCCAAGCTGACGAGATCGACACCCGTTACCACCCGTCGGCCGCCCTGCGCCGGCAGTTCAACAAGGTCTTCCCGACGCACTGGTCGTTCCTGCTCGGTGAGATCGCGCTGTACAGCTTCATCATCTTGCTGCTGTCCGGCGTCTACCTGACGTTGTTCTTCGACCCGTCGATGGCCGAGGTCATCTACCAGGGCGTCTACCAGCCACTCAACGGCGTGCAGATGTCCCGGGCCTACGAGTCGGCGCTTGACATCTCCTTCGAGGTCCGCGGCGGCCTGTTCGTCCGCCAGCTCCACCACTGGGCGGCGCTGATGTTCGCGGCGTCGATCATGGTGCACCTGGCGCGCATCTTCTTCACCGGCGCGTTCCGCCGACCGCGTGAAGCCAACTGGGTGATCGGGTCGCTGCTGCTGATCCTGGCCATGTTCGAGGGCTACTTCGGCTACTCCCTGCCCGACGACCTGCTCTCCGGTATCGGTCTGCGTGCCGCGCTGTCCTCGATCACGCTGGGCATGCCGGTGATCGGCACCTGGCTGCACTGGGCGCTGTTCGGCGGCGACTTCCCGGGCACCATCTTGATCCCCCGGCTCTACGCGCTGCACATCCTGCTGATCCCGGGCATCATCCTGGCCCTCATCGGCGTGCACATGGCGCTGGTGTGGTTCCAGAAGCACACCCAGTTCCCCGGCCCGGGCCGCACCGAGACCAACGTCGTGGGCGTGCGGGTGCTGCCGGTCTTCGCGATCAAGTCGGGCGCGTTCTTCGCGATGATCACCGGCATCCTCGGCCTGATGGGCGGGCTGCTGCAGATCAATGCGATCTGGAACCTGGGCCCCTACCGGCCTTCTCAGGTGTCGGCCGGTAGCCAGCCGGACTTCTACATGATGTGGACCGAAGGCATGGCCCGTCTGTGGCCGGCGTGGGAGTTCTACCCGTTCGGCCACACCATTCCGGGAGCAGTCGGCGTGGCGCTGATC
This sequence comes from Mycobacterium sp. UM_Kg1, assembly GCF_000972925.1. NCBI lineage: Bacteria > Bacillati > Actinomycetota > Actinomycetes > Mycobacteriales > Mycobacteriaceae > Mycobacterium > Mycobacterium sp. UM_Kg1. The sequence continues at coordinate 43,460 of NZ_JRMK01000018.1, forward strand.
ATGGGCGCGGTGTTCATCCTGCTGATCATCTACCCCTTCCTGGAGAAGAAGTTCACCGGTGACACCGCGCACCACAACCTTCTCCAGCGGCCCCGGGACGTTCCGGTCCGCACCGCCATCGGCGCCATGGCGATCACCTTCTACATGGTGCTGACCCTGGCCGCGATGAACGACATCATCGCGTGGAAGTTCCACATCTCCCTGAATGCGACCACCTGGATCGGCCGCATCGGAATGGTGGTGCTGCCGCCGCTGATCTTCTTCGTCACCTACCGGTGGTGCATCGGTCTGCAGCGCAGCGACCGCGCGGTGCTCGAGCACGGCATCGAGACCGGCATCATCAAGCGGCTGCCGCAGGGCGCCTACATCGAGCTGCACCAGCCCTTGGGCCCGGTCGACGAGCACGGCCACCCGATTCCGCTGGAATACGCCGGTGCCCCGCTGCCCAAGAAGATGAACAAGCTCGGTTCCGGTGGCGCCACCGG
>NZ_JRMK01000019.1:0-43925 GCF_000972925.1 Mycobacterium sp. UM_Kg1
TTCACCCGGCTCCGCCGCGTTCGCGATCCCCGCTGGGACTCGGGCGGGGATCCGCTTCACCCGGCTCCGCCGCGTTCGCGATCCCCGCTAAGCTCACCCCATGCGCGGGATCATCCTGGCCGGTGGCTCCGGTACCCGCTTGCATCCGATCACCATGGGCGTCAGCAAACAGCTGCTGCCGGTCTACGACAAACCGCTGGTCTACTACCCGCTGTGCACGCTGATGCTGGCGGGGATTCGGGACATTCAAGTGATCACCACGGGCCACGACGCCCCGGCCTTCCGGCGATTGCTCGGCGACGGTACGGCATTCGGCGTCGACATCAGCTACGCCGTCCAAGAGCAGCCGGACGGACTGGCGCGGGCATTCGTGATCGGCGCCGACCACATCGGCACCGACAGCGTCGCGTTGGTGCTGGGGGACAACATCTTTTACGGCGCCGGTTTGGGTACCAGTCTGCGGCGCCACCAATCACCTTCCGGCGCCGTGATTTTCGCCTACTGGATGGCCGACCCGTCGGCCTACGGGGTGGTCGAGTTCGACGCCGGTGGTACCGCGGTCTCGGTGGTGGAGAAACCGGCCACACCCAGTTCGCACTACGCGATACCGGGTCTGTACTTCTACGACAACGACGTCGTCGAAATCGCCAAGGGTCTGACGCCCTCCGCGCGCGGCGAATATGAGATCACCGACATCAACCAGGCCTACCTGGAGCAGGGCCGGCTCACGGTTGAGACGCTGGCCCGCGGCACCGCGTGGCTGGACACCGGTACCTTCGATTCCCTGCTGGACGCCGGCGACTACGTCCGCACCGTCGAACGCCGGCAGGGACTCAAGATCGGCGTCCCCGAAGAAGTGGCGTGGCGGATGGGTTTCATCGACGACGAGGCCCTGGCCGCGCGCGCCGCAGCGCTGTGCAAGTCCGGCTACGGGGATTACCTGCGGGGACTGCTGGCTCGGCCGTGACGCCGCTCAGGGCCGGTAGCTGACCAGGAAGTTGCCCAGCCGCTCGATGGCGCTGGACAGGTCCCGGGCCCACGGCAGCGTCACGATCCGCAGGTGATCCGGCGCCGGCCAGTTGAACCCGGTGCCCTGGGTGACCAGGATCTTCTCCTGCAGCAACAGGTCCAGCACCAACTGCTCGTCGCTGTCGATCGGGTAGACCTCGGGGTCCAACCGGGGGAACGCGTACAGCGCGCCGCGGGGCTTGACGCAGGTGACGCCCGGAATCTCGTTGAGCTTGTTCCACGCGATATCACGCTGCTCGAGCAGCCGCCCGCCCGGCAACACCAGGTCATCGATGCTCTGGTGGCCGCCCAAGGCGACCTGAATGGCATGCTGGGCCGGAACATTCGGGCACAGCCGCATGTTGGCCAGCAGGTTGATGCCCTCCAGGAAACTGGTCGCGTGCTCCTTGGGGCCGGTGATCGCCACCCAGCCGGAACGGTAGCCGGCCACCCGGTAGGCCTTCGACAGGCCGTTGAAGGTCAAACACAGCAGATCCGGGGCCAGGGTGGCCAGGCTGGTGTGTTCGGCGTCGTCGTAGAGGATCTTGTCGTAGATCTCATCGGCCAGCAGCAGCAGCTGGTGCTTGCGGGCCAACTCGGCGATCTGGCTGAGCACCTCGCGGCTGTACACCGCCCCGGTCGGGTTGTTCGGGTTGATCACCACCAGCGCCTTGGTGCGTTCGGTGATCTTCGATTCGATATCGGCGATGTCGGGTTGCCAGTCCTGCGTCTCGTCGCACAGGTAGTGCACCGGCGTGCCGCCGGCCAGCGACGTCGAGGCCGTCCACAGCGGGTAGTCGGGGGCCGGGATCAGCACCTGGTCGCCGTTGTCCAGCAACGCCTGCAGCACCAGCGAGATCAGCTCTGATACGCCGTTGCCGAGGTAGACGTCATCGACGTCGAAGCGGGGAAAGCCCTCCACCAGTTCGTAGCGGGTCACCACCGCGCGGCGGGCCGGCAGGATGCCTTGCGAGTCCGAGTAGCCCTGCGCGTACGGCAGCGCCTGGATCATGTCGCGCATGATCACATCGGGTGCCTCGAACCCGAACGGCGCCGGGTTGCCGATGTTGAGCTTGAGGATGCGGTGCCCCTCGGCCTCCATCCGGGCCGCCTGGGCGTGGATCGGACCGCGGATCTCGTAGAGGACGTCTTGCAGCTTGGTCGACTGCGCGAACGTACGCTGCCGTGGCTGACTGCCGGTGGCAGACCACGGCGTTTGATGCTGCAACGGATGTGCGGTCACGTTGACAATGCTCCCATAGCTGTCCAATCAAAATTTGCCAGAGAAACAAGTTGGGGCCGTATGTGCACCCATACGGCCCCAACCCGTTATCTCTAGCGTTTGCCCGGCGGTCGCGCCCCGCGCTGGATTCCCAGGCCTTTCACCGGCGGCTGCTCCTTGGGTGCCTCGGCTGCCGGAGCCGGCTCGGGCGCCGCTTGCGCAGTCTCCGGCTCGGCCGCCACCGGCGCCGCGTCGACGGCAGCGGGCTGCGCGGCCGGGGCGGCCGGGGCCGCCTTCTTGGCGCCGGGGCGACGCGCGCCCGCCGCCATACCCAGTCCCTTGACCGGTGCAGCCGGTGCCGCCGACTCGGCGGGAGCGGCGGGCGCCGCCGGTGCGGCGGACTCAGCCGGTGCGGCAGCGGTCGCCTCGGCGGCGGGTGCGGCGGCGGCCGGGGCCGCCTTCTTGGCGCCGGGCCGCTTGGCCCCACCGGCGAGACCCAATCCCTTCACCGCCGGAGCCGCGGGTGCGGCAGCGGTCGCCTCGGTCGCGGGTGCGGCGGCGGCCGGGGCCGCCTTCTTGGCGCCGGGCCGCTTGGCCCCACCGGCAATCCCGAGCCCCGTGACCGGGGCCGGTGCGGCGGCCTTGGCCTCGGCAGCCGGCTTCTCAGGCGCCGCGGTGGTCGCAGCAGCGGGTGCCGCAGCCTTCTCGGCCACCTTCTTCGGCCCGGCCGCGGCGGCCGCCGCGGCGGCGGTGCCCTTGGCCGGCAACGTCACCGTGGACATGTCCAGGGACTCCAGCAGCAGCTGGGCGATGTCGCGCACGTCCACATCCGAACGCCCGGAGGCTTCGATGCGGTCGTCGACACCGTCGCTGACCATCACCCGGCAGAACGGGCAGCCGGTGGCGATGGTGGAGGCGCCGGTGGCCAGCGCCTCATCGACGCGGTCGTGGTTCACCCGCTTACCGATGTGCTCTTCCATCCACATCCGGGCACCGCCGGCGCCGCAGCAGAAGGAGCGGTCCATGGTGCGCGGCATCTCGATCAGGTTGGCACCGGCAGCGGCGACCAGCTCACGCGGCGGCTCGTAGACCTTGTTGTGCCGGCCCAGGAAGCACGGGTCGTGATAGGTGATGTCACGCGAGACCGGCGCCACCGGAATCAGCCGCTTGTCGCGGACCAGGCGGTTGAGCACCTGGCTGTGGTGCAACACCGTGTACTCGCTGCCCAGCTGCGGGTATTCGCGGGAGATCGTGTTGAAGCAGTGCGGGCAGCTGGCGATGATCTTGCGGTCCGGCTTGTCCAGGCCGTCGAAGACCTCGTTGAGCATCTCGACGTTCTGCGAGGCCAACTGCTGGAACAAGAACTCGTTGCCGGCCCGGCGGGCGGGGTCACCGGTACAGGTCTCGCCGGTACCCAGCACCAGGAACTTCACGCCGGCAGCGGCCAGCAGCTCCGCGGTGGCCTTGGTGGTCTTCTTGGCGCGGTCCTCATAGGCGCCGGCGCAGCCCACCCAGAACAGGTACTCGAAGCCGTCGAAGCTGTCGACGTCCTGGCCGTAGACCGGAATGTCGAAGTTGAGCTCATCGATCCAGGAGGTGCGCTCCTTGGCGTTCTGGCCCCACGGGTTGCCCTTGTTCTCCAGATTCTTGAACAGCACACTCAACTCGGAGGGGAACTCCGACTCCACCAGAACCTGGTAGCGGCGCATGTCCACGATGTGGTCGATGTGCTCGATGTCCACCGGGCACTGCTCAACGCAGGCACCGCAGTTGGTGCACGACCACAGCACGTCGGGGTCGATCACCCCGCCTTCCTCGGCGGTGCCCACCAGCGGGCGGACCGCCTGCTCCGGGCCGGAGCCGCCGATACGCTCGTAGCCCTTCTCCGGCACGTGGTGCCCGGGCAGCGGCTTGGCGTCGGCCAGGTCGACCTCGCCGGTCGGCATCGGCTTCTCGTCGAGCAGGTAGGGGGCCTTGGCCATCCAGTGGTCGCGCAAGTCCATGATGACCAACTTGGGGCTCAGCGGCTTGCCGGTGTTCCAGGCGGGGCACTGCGACTGGCAGCGACCACACTCGGTACAGGTGGCGAAGTCGAGCATGCCCTTCCAGGTGAAGTCGTCGATCTTGCCGCGTCCGAACACCGCGTCTTCGGGCGGGTTGTCGAAGTCCAGCGGCTCGCCCTGGTACTCGATCGGCAGCAACGGGCCCAGGGCGTTGGGCAGGCGCTTGAAGGTGACGTTGATCGGGGCCAGGAAGATGTGCAGGTGCTTGGAGTGCAGCACGATCAGCAGGAAGCCCAACGCAACACCGACATGCAGCAGCAGTGAGACGGTCTCGATGGTCTCGTTGGCCGACAGGCCCAGCGGCGCCATGATCTTGCCCATGAGGTGGGACAGGTAGGCGGCCTTGCCGTAGGGCAGGCTGCCGGTGTTGGCGGCGGCCCCGCGCAGCAGCAGGAACGTCCACACCACGTTGAGGATCATCACCAGGATCAGCCACGCGCCGCCGTTGTGCGAGCCGTAGAACCGCGAGGACCGGCCATGCTCGGTCGGGTTGCGCAGGATCCGGATGATCATGAAGACGAAGATGGACAGCGTGACCGCGGTGATGAAGAAGTCCTGCATGAAGCCCAGCACGTCCCAGCGCCCAATCAGCGGGATGGCGAAGTCGTGCTGGAACATCTGCCCGTAGGCTTCGATGTAGACCGTGATCAGGACGAAGAACGCCCACATGGTGAAGAAGTGGGCGATACCCGGGATCGACCACTTCAGCAGCTTGGCCTGCCCGGCGACCTCACGGATCTGCGTCTCGATCCGGTCCCTGATGTCCGAAGTGCGCTCAGGTCCGACCTTCTGACCGGATTTGACCAGGTTGAACAGCCAAAGTACCCGGCGTGCGGCCAGCGCACCCACAAACGCCGTCATGGACAGGCCGACCACCAGCCTGATCAGCATCTGGGTATTTTCGGTCACGGAGAGCCTCTCCCATCCACAAGTTACCGGCGAGTAACTTCATCATAGTTACTGATTAGTAACTTACCGCCAATCGTGCGCAGGGCCAGTTCACGCCCTGCTCGGTGCTCGCTCATAGTGCCACCTCGGGGTCGCTCAGCGCGACAAAGGCTGGCCTAACTGTATCGGCCGACGACCGTTCCGACGGGCGATCGCGGGTGGGCAGCCGACGCGGTATTCAGCGGCCGGGCAGCGGGATCACGATCACCGGCGGCTGCCGTGTGGTGGTGGGCGTCGCGGGTGCGGTCGTGGTGTTCGGCGCAGTGGTGGTGCCGGGAGACTCGGTGGTGGTCGGCGGCCCGGTGGTGCTGCTGGTGGTGGTCGGCGGTTCGGTGGTCGTCGGCGGCGGGGAAGGCGGCGCCTCGGTCTCCGGGGCGGGTGGCACGCCTGCGCCCGGCGGGGCGCCGGGCGGCACCCACTGCGGGGCCGGGGCGGTGGATTCCCCGGCGGGGGCGGTGGTTGTCGGCGTGGCCGGAGCCCCCGGTTCGGATTGCCTGTGCACCAGGCGGACCATGCTCCACACCAACAGGGTGATCAAGATCGCAGTAAGCGCGCCCAAGCCGACCAGCGCGACCGGCCGCAGATACCACGGGGTGGGTGGTGGCGCTGACCGGTCGCGCTGGCGGTACTGGCTGTCGTAAGCCGGCTCGCCGTAGTGGCCGTAGTGGCCGTTCCCGCTGTAGTCGGCCATCTGAGTCGGCTCATGGTGCGGGTCGTCCGGGGCTCGGCTCACACCCGTCGAGGGTAGGCGCCACGTCTGACGAAATGCCGCGCCAGCACCTGACGGCAAGCTGTGCGACCTGGGGAAACCGCCTTAGCGGGCGACGCGGCGCCGCCGGGCGGCAACGAAGACGGCTCGCCAGCCGAGCAGGAACACCGCGGTCACCGTCGAAGCGACCAGGATGAAACTCTTGGCCACGCCGGCTGAGGTCGCTTCGCGCAGCAGCATCCCGACCAGCACCGTCGAGACCCAGACGGTGACCCCGGTGGGCCACACGGCGGTGGGCCTGCGCCAACCGCGGCTGAGCAACCAGCCCAGCACCGTGCCGCTCAGAAAAGGCCAGGTAGTGGTCGCCAAGCCGGTGATGGTCAGACCCTCGTCGTGGCTGCGGCGGCCCAGCGCGCAGAAGATCAGCACGGCCACCACATCCATGCCGAGCCAGGCCGGCTTCTGCGGTTGCATGCGGCGAGAGTACCGGGGAGCCGGCCTACCGGTGCGGCGGCAGGGTGATCACCGTCGGCAGATCGGGCAGCTTGGGCACCGGCGGGATGGTGATCACCGACGGCAACGCCGGCAGGCGCGGCCGGTAGCGGTTCGGCGGCTCTTCGGGAGGCGGCGCCTGCTGCGCCGGAGGCTGCTGGGGCGGCGCCTGCCGGGGTGGGGCCGGCGGCGCGGTGGTGGGGGCGCTCGACGGCGTGGTGGTGGCGCTACCGGTGGTGCTGGTCGCGCTGCTGGTGGTGCTCGACGAGCTGGTGGTCTGCGGGGTCGTGGTGCCGCCGGGGCCGCGACTGGTCAGCTGGATGATTCCCCAGATCACCAGCCCGAGCATCACCAGGATGAGCCCGAACCAGGCGATCAGCACCGAGCGGCGGCGAAACCACGGCAGCGCCGGCGGCGCCGCGAAATCGGTGGTCGGCGCCGCGGGCTGCTCCTCGAAAGGGTTGTAGGCGGCGGCGTACTGGGTGGGCGCACCACCGCTGTGATGGCTCGGATTGGCGGGGGGTGGCCCGGGGCGGGGGCCCATGGGCGCCGGGGGCGGTCCGGGCGGCTGCGGGCCGCGTTGACCGACGGGCATGGACCGAGTCTGGTCCTCGCTGGGTCTGCCGGAACCGCCTGAAGATCCGATGCGCACCATTTCACCGATCGTAACGGAAAGCGCTGGCAGGCGACGTGGGCGAGAATTCAGAACGTCTCGACGTTGTCGATGCTGACCACCATCCCGTGGCCGGTGCGGTCGTTGGTGAAACGGGTGCCGTCGATATCGGCGTTGATCGTCCAGCCCTGCGCCCGGTAGGCCAGGTAGTCGATGGTCACGACCGGAATGTCGCCCAGGTTGCCCAGCACCCACTGCACGGTGCCGTCGGCGCTGACGCTGACGCCGTTGGCGTGCTGCCCGTCCTTGAGGGGGGAATTGGTGAACTCCGCCTCACAGTCGACTTGCGGTGATGAGATCTGGCAGCGGGTCCGCCCGGATTTCGTCTCGATGAAGACGTAGCCGTTGTCGTCCGGCGGCAGTTCGATGGCATCGGCCGGCTGGTTCGGCGTCGCCGAGGGGGACGGGCGCGGGGGGCTCGACGGCGTCGTGCTGGTCCGGGGCGGCCGCAGTGACGGTTCCGGTGGACCACCGCCGCCCGGCGACGCGGTCGGGTGACCGTCGACGGTGGTGCTGCAACCCGCCAGCAGCAGTGCGGTCGCCAGCGTCAGCTTTGCGACCGTCGGGGGCTTCGCCTGCTCTGGTGCTCGCACTCATTCCCTCGCTGCCATGTATTGCGGCTCAGCGTACGCACCCCGTGACTCCCGTGGCCACAGTGACGCGCGGTGCCCCGGTGGCGCGGGGGTCAGGAAAGGTCGCGGAAGGCCAGTGCCGCACCGATGGCCGCCAGCACCGCCGCGAGGGCATAACCAGCCATCGACCACCAGCCGGCGTGCAGGGCCGCGGCGATGGCGACGATCGCGATGGCGCTGAAGACCAGCACCATTCCGTACAGCGGGGGCTTGGCTGCGTAACGGTTGCGGGTCATGGGATCGGGCCTTACTACTCGTCCTACTCGTCCGAATCGGGCGGCACGGCCGCGGGCCGAGCCTGATCGTGCTCCGGCGCTGCAAGCGTGGCGGCGGCCTGGACCCGACCGCGCACCAGAAACCAGCCACCGAACAGGGCCGGGGTGCCGACCAGCAGCACACCCCAGACGAACGGGCCGCTGCGCTGGTCGAACAGCATCAGAACCAGCACGCCGGCCAGGAACGCCAACGTCACATAGCCGCTGTAGGGCGCCAGCGGCATCCGGAACGCCGGCCGCTGCATGACGCCGGCCTTGGCGAGTCGGTGCAGCCGCAGTTGGCAGGCCACGATCGTGGCCCAGGCCGCCATCACCCCGACCGCGGCGATGTTGAGCACGATCTCGAATGCCTGCCCGGGGCGCACCGCGTTGAGCGCCACGCCGAGCAGGCCGACCCCGCTGGTCAGCAGGATGCCGCCATAGGGCACCCCGTTCTTCGACATCTTGGCGGTGAACGCCGGGCCGCTGCCGTTGACCGACATCGAGCGCAGAATCCGCCCCGTGGAATACAGCCCCGCGTTGAGGCTGGAGAAGGCCGCGGTCAACACCACCACGTTCATCAGGCTGCCGGCCCCGGTGAAGCCCACCTTGGAGAAGAAGGTGACGAAGGGGCTCTGGTGCTCCTTGAACGCGGTGTAGGGCAGCAGCAGCGCCAGCAGCAACACCGATCCCACATAGAAGATCGCAATGCGGGCCACCACCGAGTTGATCGCCCGCGGCATGATCTTCTCGGGTTCGGCGGTCTCCCCGGCCGCGGTGCCCACCAGCTCCACCCCGGCGTAGGAGAACACCACTCCGGAGGTCACCAGCACCAGGGGCAGCAGGCCGGTGGGCAGCAGCCCGCCGTTCTCGGCCAACAGGTGCAGGCCGGTTTCCTGGCCGTCGACCTGGTAGCGGCCGCCCAGGAAGATGGTGCCGACCACCAGGAACGTCAGCAGCGCGACGACCTTGATCAGCGCCGCCCAGAACTCCAGCTCACCGAAGAGCTTGACCGAGATCAGGTTCATCGACAGCACCGCCAACAGGGCGATCAGGGCCAGCGTCCACTGCGGCACCACCCCGAACAGGTGCCAGTAGTGGAAATAGCTGGCGATCGCGGTGGTGTCGACGATCCCGGTCATCGACCAGTTCAGGAAGTAGAGCCACCCCGCCACGTAGGCGGTCTTCTCCCCGAAGAACTCGCGCGCGTAAGACACGAACGATCCCGACGTCGGCCGGTGCAGCACCAGCTCGCCGAGCGCGCGCAGGATGAGGAAGGCAAAGCCGCCGCACACCGCGTAGACGATGAACAGGCCCGGGCCGGCCGAGGCGAGCCGGCCGCCGGCGCCGAGGAACAGCCCGGTGCCGATGGCGCCACCCAGGCCGATCATCTGCAGCTGCCGGGGGGTCAGGTCTTTGTGGTAGCCCTCGTCCTCGCGGGCCAGTGCGGCGGGAGAAGCCGGCTGCGGGGCGGGGGAAAGTGACATCGCTGCGAGGGTAACGCACGGGGATTGCCGATCCGGATCAAAACCGTGGTCACGGGCACCGCGGCCCCGGCGCCCCCTGCCGCAGCAGGCCTGAGCCCGGATGCCATGGTGATCTGGTCAGGAGGTGCACATGGGTGCGATCAGGTGCGGAGCTGCGGGGTCGGACTCATGAGGCGGCGCATCGCCGTCGTGGGTGCCGGCGTCGCCGGGCTTGCGACCGCGGTCGGGCTGCACCGCGGCGGACATGACGTCACCGTCCTCGAACAGCGCACCGACACCTCCTCAGGCGCCGGGATCAGCATCTGGCCCAATGCGCTGGCCGCGCTGGACCAACTGGGCCTCGGCGATGCGGTCCGCGCGGCGGGCGGGCGGATCACCGCCGGGGCGGCCCGCTGGCACGACGGGTCCTGGCTGCGCCGCCCGGCGGCCGAACGAATTGTCCGGGCACTGGGGGAACCGCTGGTGGTGGTACAGCGCTGCGTGCTGCGCGACATCCTCGCCGAAGCGTTGGCCGCGGACAGTCTCCACTACGGCCTTGCCGCCACCGGCGTGTCGATGACGGGAGACGGTGTAGCGCTACAACTCTCAGATGGCACGGTGGGCACATTCGATGCCGTCGTCGGCGCCGACGGCACCCATTCGGTGCTGGCCCGCCACCTCAACGGTCCACTGCGCCGGCGCTACGTCGGCTATACCGCATGGCGTGGAATCGCTGCCTACACCCTGGATCGCGACCTGGCGGGGGAAACCATGGGCCCCGGAGTCGAAACCGGGCATGTGCCGATGGGGCCGGACCTGACCTACTGGTTCGCCACCGAGCGAGTCCCCGAGGGGCAACGAGCGCACGAGGGGGAGCTGGCCTACCTGCGCGCCAAGTTCGCGCAGTGGTGTGAACCCATGCCGAGCATCCTTGCTGCGACATCGCCGGCTGACGTGTTGCGTGACGACCTCTATGACCGCGAGCCCGCCCGTCACTGGGCGCGCGGTCCGATCGTGCTGGTCGGCGACGCGGCCCATCCCATGCGTCCGCATCTCGGCCAGGGCGGCTGCCAGGGCTTGGAAGACGCCGCCATCTTGGCCGAGTTCGTCGACCGGGCACCCGATCTGCCCACCGCGTTCGCCCGCTTCGTCGCGTTCCGCCGCCCGCGGGTGACACCGCTGGTCCGGGAGTCGGCGTGGTTTGGCAGGGCCGTCAATGCGCGGCCCGACTTTCTGAGCGCCGTGGTCAGTCGTGCCAGCGGTCTCATTCCAGAAGCCCTGTTGACGAGGCACCTGGCAACAGTCGCCGCGGGGTCGGCGTTTGTGCTGCCGCCGGCGGGCGCGCCGTAATGAGGCCAGGTCTGTGGCTCCGGTGGGCGCTGTTGCAGGGGTTTGCGCGTGCGCTTCTTGCGGTGCAGGCGCGGCGCGGCGACCCGATGGCGCGCCTGCTCGTCGGCCCGCGGCGTGGCGGCGACCCCGAGCCCCTGACCGAACAGATCCCCGGCTGCCCAATCTGGCGGAGCCGCCCTCGATGCTGGCGGTCGATCCGCCCGACCACACGCGCTACCGGCGAGCGGTGGTGCGCGCGTTCACGCCCCGTGCGATCGACACCTTGCGGACCCGGATCGTCGAGATCACCCATGAGCGCGCCCACGCCGCGTGGGCCGGCCACCCTGCACGGTTTCCGGCACATCCCGGCGACCGTCTGATCTCTCGCCCGGGTGTCATTGAGGATGTGACACCTGCGACCTGACCAGCCGTGCGCCCAGTTCGCCGGGTTCGATGCGGTGACCTTCGGTGCAGCGGATCTCGACCTGGGCGTCCGCGCCGCAGTCCAGATGCGTCAGACGCAGCCGCCCCCTATCGGGCAGATGGCGTTGTCCCCACTGGAACATGGCCCAGACCACCGGCATGAAATCAGTGCCGGCGTCGGTCAGCACGTACTCGTCGCGGCTGCGCTGGCCGGGCTCACGGTAGGGCCGGCGGGCCAGCAACCCGAGTTCGACAAGTTCCGCGAGCCGGGTCGCGGTGGCTGCTTTGGTGATGCCGACCCGGGTCGCGAAGTCGTCGAAACGGGTGGTGCCGTAGTAGGCCTCGCGCATGATCAGCATCGCGGACTTGGTGCCGACCACCGCCATGGTCTTTTCCACCGGGCACTCACCGATCGCCGACCAGCTGTCGCGGTCTGCCAGCTGTCCCTGCAGGAAATTCATCGCAGTCCACCTCCCTGAGTTGACTCTACTATACCCAGGGTGTATAGCTGAGTATAGGGAACAATACTTAGCTGGCCAGGAGGGTCATGATGGCCGAATATCAAGGTCGCGACGCCGTCATCGTCGGCGCCGTTCGCACTCCGATCGGGAGGGGCAAGCCCGGCGGCGCCCTCCACGAGGTCCTGCCTGCCGACCTGCTGGCGCACAGCCTGCGAGAGCTGGTGCAGCGAACGGGAATCGATCCGATTCAGGTCGACGACGTCATTGCCGGCGCCGTCACTCAGGTAGGCGATCAGGCCCTCAATATCGGGCGCAATGCGCTGCTGGGTGCGGGCTTCCCGGAGTCGGTTCCCGGCACCACGATCGATCGACAGTGCGGCAGTAGTCAACAGGCGATCAGCTTCGCCGCCCAAGGTGTGGTGGCCGGCGCCTACGACGTCGTCATCGCCGCAGGAGTCGAGTCGATGAGCCGCGTACCTATGGGGGCTTCGCTGCTGCCGGGCAGTCGTCCCCTTGGTGAAGCGGTGACCCGGCGCTATCCGGAAGGTCTGGTGCCGCAGGGCATCAGTGCCGAGCTGATCGCAGCGCGCTGGGGTTTGTCCCGGACCGAACTCGACGAGTTCTCCGCCAACAGTCACGAGAAGGCGGCGCGGGCCACCAAGGACGGGCTCTTTGATGACGAGCTCGCTCCGATCGCAGGCCTGACCACTGACGAGATCATCCGGCCCGGAACCAGCGTGGCCACTTTGGCAGGGTTGAACCCGGCGTTCTACGACGAGGCGATGAAGGCGCGCTTCCCGCAGATCAATTGGGATATCACCCCCGGCAACTCGTCACCGCTGTCGGACGGCAGTGCAGCGGTGTTGATCACCAGCGGCGAGTTCGCCCGAAAGATGGGGCTGCGACCGCTGGCGCGCATCCACACCAGCACGGTCGTCGGGTCGGATCCGCTCTACATGCTGACCGGGGTGATTCCGGCCACGGAGAGGGTATTGCGCCGCGCCGGCCTCAGCCTGTCCGACATCGATCTGTTCGAGGTCAACGAGGCGTTCGCCCCCGTCGTACTGGCGTGGGCAAAGGACGCCGGTGCAGATCTGGCCAAGACGAACGTCAACGGCGGAGCCATCGCGATAGGGCATCCGTTGGGCGCCAGTGGCGCGCGCCTGATGACAACCCTGGTCCACGCGTTGCAGCACAGCGGAGCACGTTTCGGCCTGCAGACCATGTGTGAGGGCGGCGGGATGGCCAACGCCACCATCATCGAGCGGATAGAGGGCTGACGACCATGAGCACGATTCGAGCAGCGGCGGTGCAGATCAGCCCGGTGCTGTACAGCCGCGAAGGGACCGTCGAACGGGTGGTGGCCAAGATCGGGCAGCTGGCCCGCCACGGAGTGCAGTTCGCGGTCTTTCCGGAGACGGTGATCCCTTACTACCCCTATTTCTCGTTCGTCCAGCGTCCGTTCGAGATGCGCCCGCACCACCTCACCCTGATGGAACAGGCTGTGACCATCCCGTCGGCGGAAGTCGATGTGATCGGAGCAGCGGCGCGGCAGGCGGAAATGGTCGTCTCGATCGGCGTCACAGAACGTGAGGGCGGTTCCCTGTACAACACCCAGCTGCTGTTCGACGCCGACGGGACCCTGCTGCAGCGTCGCCGCAAGATCATGCCCACCTATCACGAGCGGCTGCTCTGGGGGCAGGGCGACGGCAGCGGACTGCGTGCAGTCGACAGCACGGTCGGGCGGGTGGGGCAACTGGCCTGTTGGGAGCACTACATGCCGCTGGCGCGCTACGCCCTGATCGCCGACGGGGAACAGATCCACTCGGGCATGTGGCCGGGATCGTTCGCCGGCGACCTGTTTGCCCAGCAGCTCGAGACCAGCGTGCGCAACCACGCACTCGAGTCGGCGGCATTCGTCGTCAATGCCACTGCTTGGCTGGACGCCGATCAACAGGCGCAGATCATGGCCGACACCGGATGTCCGATCGGGCCCATCTCGGGCGGCTGCTTCACCGCGATCATCAGCCCGCACGGCGAACTGCTCGGCGAGCCGTTGCGCTCCGGTGAGGGCGAGGTGACTGCCGACCTGGACTTCTCGGTGATCGATGCCCGCAAGTCGCAGATGGACGCCCGCGGCCACTACAGCCGCCCGGATCTGCTGAGCCTGCTGGTGGATCGCACCCCACGGGTACCTGTCCGGGACCGCGTCGACGAACACGCAGGCACCGAGATCGAGGAGGTGGAGCGTGTCGCAGTGTGATCCGCAGGAACTGCGCTTCTCCGGCGTCCAGCTGCGGTACCCGAGCACGAAGAGCTACGAAGAGCTGGTTGCCGCGCTGCTTGCTGACGTCGGCGAGCGGCCGGTTCCCATCGACGATCTTGCCGGCGATTTCGCCAGTTGGGAGTCCTACCGAAGCGAGGTCGAATCGCACGTTGGTGCAAGCGGATTCATGTTGTTCACGACGTTCGACCATGGCGGCTGGATCCACAAGGCCGGGATCGACCGCAAGGTGCTGCGGGTGATCATCGGCAACCCGCTGATTGCGATCACGATGTTGCGCCACGATGTGACCGCGGGTCTGTTCGCGCCGGTGGAACTGTTGCTCGTCGGCGAGGAGGACGGCCGCAGCAGTTTGACCTATGTCAAACCGTCGACACTGATGGTCGTCGAACCCAATCCTGCCCTGCTTGCGGCCGCCGAAGAACTCGACACCAAGCTGGCCGCTTTGGCGATGAAGGTTTCGGGATGACAATGCGCGTCTTCTTTGCGGGTGCTTCGGGTGTGATCGGGAGTCGGCTCGTGCCGATGCTCGTCAAAGCGGGCCATACCGTCGGCGCTATGACGAGGTCGGCTGAGAAGGCCGATCGGCTGGCCGCAATGGGTGCGCAGCCGATCGTCTGCGACGTCTTCGATCGTCCGGCGCTGACCCGGGCCGTGCGTGGGTTTGCGCCGGACGTATTGCTGCACGAGCTGACCGACCTGCCCGAGCATCTGGCCGACCTGCCCGAGGAGTCGCTGCTCAACGCCCGTATCCGGGCCGAGGGCACCCGCAATCTCATCGACGCGTTGGACGGCCTGCGCCCGACGAAGGTCATCGCCCAAAGTGTGGCGTGGACTATGCGCCCCGGCCCGGAAGCCGAGGCGGTCGCGCTGCTCGAAGAAGCGGTGCTCGCGGCCGACGGCGTGGTCCTGCGTTACGGATTGTTCTACGGACCCGGTACCTATTACCAGGGCGAACTGCCGCCGCAACCGCGGGTGAACATCCACACCGCCGCCGCGCGGACATTTGACGCCCTCGGTGCTCCCGCGGGCATCCTGACGGTTGTCGACGACTGAGTCGGCTGTTCCGCGCCAGCGATCCCTCGGTGCCTCTTTGCTGCCACCGTGTTCATTCGGGAACAAACTGGGAACCCGACCCGTTGACCCCAGCAAGAAGTTGAGTTAGAAGCACTCAAGTCCAATTGACAGCGAGACTGTCGAGGAGCATTCTTGAGCGCAGTCCGCTCAGACTAGGGATTATCGTCTACCAGGGAGGAACCACAATGGCTCGTGCGGTCGGAATCGACCTCGGGACCACCAACTCGTGCGTCGCAGTGCTGGAGGGCGGGGACCCCGTCGTCGTAGCCAACTCGGAGGGCTCGCGCACCACCCCGTCGGTCGTCGCGTTCGCCCGTAACGGCGAGGTGCTCGTCGGCCAGCCCGCCAAGAACCAGGCGGTCACCAACGTCGACCGCACCATCCGCTCGGTCAAGCGCCACATCGGCTCGGACTGGAAAGTCGAGATCGACGGCAAGGACTACACCGCGCAGGAGATCAGCGCCCGCGTGCTGATGAAGCTCAAGCGTGACGCAGAGGCCTACCTCGGCGAGGACATCACCGACGCCGTGATCACCGTGCCGGCCTACTTCAACGACGCTCAGCGTCAGGCCACCAAGGAAGCCGGTCAGATCGCCGGGCTGAACGTGCTGCGCATCGTCAACGAGCCGACCGCGGCCGCGCTGGCCTACGGCCTGGACAAGGGTCACAAGGAACAGACCATCTTGGTGTTCGACCTCGGTGGCGGCACCTTCGACGTCTCCCTGCTGGAGATCGGCGAAGGCGTGGTCGAGGTGCGGGCCACCTCCGGTGACAACCACCTCGGTGGCGACGACTGGGACGACCGCGTCGTGGACTGGCTGGTCGATAAGTTCAAGGGCACCTCGGGCATCGACCTGACCAAGGACAAGATGGCCATGCAGCGCCTGCGCGAGGCTGCCGAGAAGGCCAAGATCGAGCTGTCGAGCTCGCAGAGCACCTCGATCAACCTGCCCTACATCACCGTGGACGCCGACAAGAACCCGCTGTTCCTCGACGAGCAGCTCACCCGGGCGGAGTTCCAGCGGATCACCCAGGACCTGCTGGACCGCACCCGCAAGCCGTTCCAGTCGGTGATCAAGGACGCCGGTATCTCGGTGTCGGAGATCGACCACGTGGTGCTGGTGGGTGGTTCCACCCGGATGCCCGCGGTCACCGACCTGGTCAAGGAGCTGACCGGCGGCCAGGAGCCCAACAAGGGCGTCAACCCCGACGAGGTTGTCGCCGTGGGCGCCGCGCTGCAGGCCGGCGTGCTCAAGGGTGAGGTCAAAGACGTTCTGCTGCTTGACGTCACACCGCTGTCGCTGGGTATCGAAACCAAGGGCGGCGTCATGACCAAGCTGATCGAGCGCAACACCACCATCCCGACCAAGCGCAGCGAGACCTTCACCACCGCCGACGACAACCAGCCGTCGGTGCAGATCCAGGTCTTCCAGGGTGAGCGTGAGATCGCCTCGCACAACAAGCTGCTCGGCTCCTTCGAGCTCACCGGCATTCCGCCGGCCCCGCGCGGTGTCCCGCAGATCGAGGTCACCTTCGACATCGACGCCAACGGCATCGTGCACGTCACCGCCAAGGACAAGGGCACCGGCAAGGAGAACACGATCAAGATCCAGGAAGGCTCCGGCCTTTCCCAGGAGGAGATCGACCGGATGATCAAGGACGCCGAGGCGCACGCCGAGGAGGACCGCAAGCGGCGCGAAGAGGCCGACGTGCGCAACCAGGCCGAGTCGCTGGTCTACCAGACGGAGAAGTTCGTCGCCGAGCAGCGCGGAGCCGAGGGCGGCTCCAAGGTCCCCGAGGACACCCTGGCCAAGGTCGACGCCGCGATCGGCGACGCCAAGAAGGCGTTGGAGGGCACCGACATCGGCGCCATCAAGTCGGCGATGGAGAAGCTGGGCGTCGAGTCCCAGGCCCTGGGCCAGGCGATCTACGAGGCCACCCAGGCTGAGCAGGCCGCCGAGGCCGCAGGCGACTCCGGTGGCGACGACGACGTCGTGGACGCAGAGGTGGTCGATGATGGAGACACCAAGTGAGCCCCGAGGGCGCCGCGAACGGCTCCGACGTCCCGCCGGAGACCATCACCGTCACCGATAAGCGGCGTATCGACCCCGAAACCGGTGAGGTGCGGGAGAGTTCCTCCGGACCGGCCCCCAGTGGGCCGGCTCCGGAGGAGCCGCCCGTCGACGAAGACCAGGACGACCCGCTGGCCGAACTCACTGCGGACCTGCAGCGCGTGCAGGCCGACTTCGCCAACTACCGCAAGCGGGCGCTGCGCGATCAGCAAGGTGTTGCCGATCGCGCCAAGGCCACGGTGGTGACCGAACTGCTCGGCATCCTCGACGACCTGGATCGCGCCCGCAGCCACGGTGACCTGGAATCGGGACCCCTCAAGGCGATCGCCGACAAGCTGACCAGCGTGCTCACCGGGTTGGGCCTGTCGTCGTTCGGCGCCGAGGGCGACGAATTCGACCCGCAGCTGCACGAAGCGGTCCAGCATGAGGGTGACGGCACGCACTCGGTGATCGGCACCGTCCTGCGACGGGGCTACAAGCTCGGCGAGCAGGTGTTGCGACACGCGATGGTCGGTGTCATCGACACCGTCCCGGACGCCGAATCGGGCGGGGCCGTTGTCGACGGCGACAACGCTGACCAGAATTGACAGGTAAGGAGGTGACGCGGAATGGCTCAGCGTGAATGGGTCGAAAAAGACTTCTACAAAGAGCTGGGCGTCTCCTCCGACGCCAGCGAGAAAGAGATCAAGAGCGCCTACCGCAAGTTGGCCTCCGAACTGCATCCGGACCGCAACCCCAACAACCCGGCGGCCGCGGAGCGATTCAAGGCGGTCTCGGAGGCCTACAGCGTCTTGTCCGATGAGGCCAAGCGCAAGGAATACGACGAGACGCGACGGCTGTTCGCCGGCGGCGGCTTCGGCCGGCGCTTCAACGGCGGCGGCTTCGGCGGTGGCAACTTCGACCGGTTCTCCACCGGCGGCGACGGCAGCGAGTTCAACCTCAACGACCTGTTCGGCGCCGCCGGTCAGACCGGTGGGGCCAACATCGGCGATCTCTTCGGCGGCCTGTTCGGGCGCGGGGCCCAGCAACGGCCCAGCCGGCCGCGGCGGGGAAACGACCTGGAGACCGAATCCGAGCTCAGTTTCCTCGAGGCCACCAAGGGCGTGGAGATGCCGCTGCGGCTGACCAGTGCCGCACCGTGCACCAACTGTCACGGCAGTGGCGCCCGGCCGGGTACCAGCCCGCGAGTGTGTGTGTCCTGCAACGGATCCGGGGTGATCAGCAGTAACCAGGGCGCATTCGGGTTCTCCGAGCCGTGTACCGAATGTCGCGGCAGCGGCTCGATCATCGAACACCCGTGCTCGGAGTGCAAGGGCACCGGGCGGGCAGCCCGGACCCGAACCATCAACGTGCGGATTCCGCCGGGCGTCGAAGACGGCCAGCGGATCCGGCTGGCCGGCCAGGGCGAGGCCGGCCTGCGCGGCGCCCCCTCGGGCGACCTCTACGTGACGGTGCGGGTCCGCCCGGACAAGGTCTTCGGCCGCGACGGCGACGACTTGACGGTCACCATCCCGGTGAGTTTCGCCGAACTGGCCCTGGGCACCACCTTGTCGGTGCCGACCCTGGACGGCAAAGTCGGTGTGCGGGTTCCCAAGGGCACCGCGGACGGCCGGATCCTGCGGGTCCGGGGCCGCGGCGTGCCCAAGCGCGGCGGCGGCCACGGCGATCTGCTCGTCACCGTCAAGGTTGCGGTTCCCCCCAATCTGGAGGGCGCGGCGCAGGCGGCGCTTGAGGCGTACGCGGCGGCGGAGCAGGCCAGTGGGTTCGACCCGCGGGCCGGATGGGCGGGGAACCGGCCATGAGCAAATCGGAGAACTCGCGCACCTTCTTGATCTCGGTGGCCGCGGAGTTGGCCGGGATGCACGCACAGACGCTGCGCACCTATGACCGCATCGGGCTGGTCAGTCCCCGGCGCAGCTCCGGCGGCGGGCGCCGCTACTCCGAGCGCGACGTGGACATGCTGCGCGAGGTGCAACGGCTCTCCCAGGACGAGGGCGTCAACCTCGCCGGGATCAAGCGCATCATCGAGCTGACCAATCAGGTGGAGGCGCTGCAGTCGCGGATCAAGGAGATGTCGGCCGAGCTGGAGATGTTGCGCTCCAAGCAGCGCCGGGAGCTTGCCGTCTTGCCCAAGAGCACCGCCGTGGTGGTCTGGCAGCCCCGCAGCTAGCGATTTCCCCGCTGACTCTGCGCCCACCAGGCAATCCACTCGCACATCTGCCGGGTACGCGCAGAGTCAATGCTCAGGCGAGCCGGATCGAGAACTGGGCCGCGCCGGGTTGGCCCGAGCGCGCCACCGCGTAACCGCCGCGGCGCAGCGCGTCGGTGGGCGCGGCCATCGGCTCGAAGCAGACCACGTCGTCGGTGGCCGGCGCATAGATCTGCGCCGCCGGATACCCCGCGTCGAAACACACCTCCACGCGGCGTCCGCCGCCGGAGACCGCGAACACCGATCCCGGCTGCACCTCGTCGAAACCATGGTCGAAGACCTGCTCGCCCAACAACTGGGTGGTCGCCGGGTGTGCGGCGACCGCCCCGGTGGGGATGCCGTGCCGGTCCACGATCCGGGACCGCATCGCCGGGGTCTGGATCAGCCACTGTGATCGGGGCACGTCGGGAAGCTGCAGATAGGGGTGGAAACCGAAGCACAGCGGCACCGCCGTGTCACCGGTGGCGGTGACCGTGGTGCGCACCGTCAAGGTGCGGTCCGCCAGTGTCACCGCCAGCTCCAGCAGGTGCGGGAACGGAAACGACGCGAGCAGATCCGGGCGCGATCCGACGTCGAGCTGCGCCGTCAGCGCCGACGCCGACCGAGCGGTCACCCGCCATCCCGGCTCGCCGGCCAGAATCCCGTGGATCGGGGCGCCGTAGTCGTCGGTGTGCACCCCGCCGGCCCCGGGGACCAGCGTCACCGTCGTATCGCCCACCCGGTAGGTGTTGGCGCTCAGGCGATTCGCCCATGGATACAGCAGCGGGATGCCCATGGTCTTGTACTCGGTGATATAGGCGGCAACACCTCGGAGTTGGCCGAGCAGTTCCACGCCGTCGTCGGCCAGCGAGGTGCCGATCATGCCGGCGTGCGGCAGGAAGGTCGCCGTCAGCGGCGACGACGGATCCGACAGGACGCAGGCGGCGAGATCGGTCACGCCGACAGGGGGTCGTGTTGAATGCGTTGCGGGGGAGTTCCTTTGGCGATGAGGGCGGCCACGGTCGCGCGCGTCATCTCCGGGCCGCCGCAGACCAGGATCTGCCGATCGCCCCAGTTGCCGTAACGGGTGACCACGTCTGCCAGTCGCCCGGTCTGGCGCAGATGCAGTCCGCGCGGCGGGGTCACGTCGGGATAGTCTGCGGCCCAGTCGGGGTCGCGCGGGTATTCCGACACCGGGGTCACCGACAGCCAGGGATTGTGCGCCGCGATCTGCCACAGGGTGGGCAGATCGTAGAGCTCGCAGGGATAGCGGCCGCCGAAGAACAGGTGCACGCGCGGATTCTCGCCCCAGCGGGTCAGGTCCATGATCATCGACCGCAGCGGCGCCAGGCCGGTGCTGCCGGCCACCATCAGGACGTCGCCGCCGCCTCGGTCCACGTGCAGGCCGCCCAGCGGGCTGGACAGGCGCCACCGGTCGCCGGGCCGGGTCTCGTTGACGATCGCGGTGCTGACCAGTCCGGCCGGAACCGCCCGCACGTGAAACTCGATCGCCCCGGTTTGGTCGGCCGGAATGCTGGGGCTCAGGTAGCGCCACGACCGAGGGCATTGCGGTACCTCGACTTTGACGTATTGGCCGGGGTGGTACGGCATCGGCTGATCCAGCTGGAGCCGGATGACGGCGATGTCGCGCGACACCCGCAGGTGCTCGATGACGGTGCCGTCCCACCAGGCCGGACCTTCTTCGGCATCGGCGGCGCCGCCCATCACGCCGATGATCAGGTTCAGCGCCTCGCGGGCGGCTTCGTCGACGGCCGCGGTCCAGCGGTCGGCCAACGCCTCCCGCAGGGTGGCCAGCAGCACCTGGCCCACGCTCTGGTAATGGTGTTGGGTCACACCGTACTTGCGGTGATCGCGGCCCAGTTGAGCCAGGAAGGACACGGGTGGTTGCGCCCGTTGGGCGAGGAATTCGCCCAGCACCCAGCTCATGGCGTGGGCGAAGGCGTCCCGCTGGGGGCTCAGGTCGGCGGGGAACAGGTCGCGGACCGAGGGGTCGGTGCCGAACCATCGGTTGAAGAACTGGGCGACGACACCGGAAGCGTCGCACGGCGCAGCGAACGCGTCATGCAGAACGCGCAGCGCATCGCGGTCGTCCAGGCCCACGGCGCGATCTTAATGGCGCCGGGGGGGGCGCCGGTCAGAGCGCGTGAATCCCGTTGTAGACCACCATCGCACCGATCAGGATCAGGATCACCGCGACCAGTGCGGCGTGCTGGCGCTCCATCCAGTCTTTGAGCCGGTGCAGCGCCGGATCGAGCCGGTCGCTGGCGGCCACGTAGCCCAGAATGGGAATCAGCACCGAGGAGGCGGAGAGCGCGACGAAGAATGCCGCCATCGGCCAGCTGTCCTCGGCGGCCAGTCCGGCGCTGCCGATGGTCAGGCCGGCGGCGGCGCACATGAACAACACCTCTGGCCGGACGACGGCCAGTACCGCGCCCATCAGGCCGGCGCGCAGCGGTGCCATCGTGGTGAAGGAGCGCATCCAGCGGGGCATTTCGCTGTGCCCGTGCCGGGCCGTCCACCGGTAGAGGCCGAACCCGATCAGCGCCGTACCGACGACGATCCGCAGCCACGACGCCCAGCCCGGCGGCGTCCTCTGCAGACCGCCGGCCAGGCCCGAAGCCGCGACGAACGCGGCGGTCAGAGCCGCCAGAGCGGCCAGCCATCCGAGCGCAAAGGCCAGGCCGGTCTTCCGCGGGCGCGCGGTGTGCAGCACGAGCACGGCCGGGATGACGGTGATCGGGGACAGCGCCACCACCAGGGCAAGGGGTATCAGGGCAGTCCACACCGAAGCCAGGCTGGTCGTCATAGCTGCACCGTAGCGGACCGGATCGGACCGGCCGTGCACCGCGGGCGCGCCTTGCCATATACCCCTACGGGGTATAGGTTCAGCGTGGCAACCTTGGGGAGGGTGGGATATGTCAGCTACGCCGCAGCGAGACCCGGCCGATTCGGCGAAGCCTGCCGGACGCAGATTCGGGGTGGCGGGCGCGTTCGCCGCGCTGACCTGCACGCTGGCCTGTTGTCTCCCGGCGGTCCTGGCCGCAGTCGGCGCCGGAGCCTCGGCGGCGGCCGGCGCCGGCCACGGCGCGCACGACGGCGCGCGGCCCCGGGGATCGGGTGGCGCTGCGCTCGAGGCGTTACATCGGATCAGCCCCGTCCTGCTGATCGTGTCGATCGTGTTCGTCACGGTCGCGCTGGCCCTGCGGCGTCGGGCTGCCGCGCTGCCCGCGCTGATCGTCGGGGTGGCGCTCTACCTCAGCGTGCACGGCCAGTCGGATCCCACCGTCATGTATGCCGGGATGGCATTGGGTTACGCCGCCTGGATCGCGCTGTTCTGGTGGAGCCGGCCGCCGGCCGGTGCCCGATCGTGCGAGACATCGGTGTGAGACCTCAGCGTCCTGAATCGCCGGTTCCGGCCAGGCCCGCCAGCACCAGTGCGGTCGCGAAGGCGACCAGCTCGGCACGGCTGGCCCGCAGCCGGCCGTCGGCCCAGTCGAGAACCAGCGCGGTCAGGGCTCCCGACAGTGCGCTGGCGTGCATGGCGCGGCTGGTGGGGTTGCCCGGCGGGTCGGTGACGCCCGCGGAACCGGCCAGCTCGGTCAGGAGCCCGGGCAGGACATCGGCCCGGTGGGCGGCGAGCAGATTGCTGGACTGCGGCTCGCGCAACAGGATCCGCAACCGCCGGGGATCTGCCTCGAAGTAGCCGGCGGCAGCGTCGACCGCCGCCGCGACGGGAGATTCCGGGTCGGTGGCGCCGGCGACGGCGTCCAGCAGTTCGGCGTTGCAGCGATCGTAGACCGACAGCATCAATTCGTCTGTGTCGCTGAAACTTTCATAGAAGTAGCGCGGGCTCAGCCCGGCGTGCCGGCAGACCGCCCGCATGGTGACTCCCGAGGCGCCCTCGGTGCCCAGCAGCTCGAATCCGGCCCGCATCAGTTGCGCTCGGCGGAGCTGGGCCCGGTCGTCATGAGTCTGGCCGCGCCATACTCGCGGCGCCGTCGTGTCCATTGGGCCACCCCATCCGCTTGAGAATCACTTGATTCTACTTCCCCTGCCTGCTTTGATTGCGGGAATCAGGTGATTCCAATACGGCGGGAAGGTGGGTGGCATGTTCGACGAGGCGCTGTTCAGGGAGGCCATCGCCAAACCGAGACTGCGTCAGCCACTACCGGAATACCTGCCCGGAAACCGGGCCGGCGGCAAGGTCAAGGTGCTCACCGAGCCCGAGCTCAACGCCATGACCGAGCAGTGGTTCCTCGACCTGGACCGCAAGATCGCGCACTACGCCGAGCGCGGGATCGACGTGGCCTTCGCCGCCGAATGGGCCAAGAAGTATTGGTGGAGTTGGCTGATGCGGGACATGTCGCTCAACCACGAGCTCTACACCCCGGACCTGCGCTACAAAGACCCCACCACCTTCGGCCGCATCATCGTCGGGCTCGAGGAGTTCGAGCGCTACAACTTCTCCTTCCTCGACGCCATCCCGGACTGGCGCTACGACCCGCTGCCCGGGCAGGTCTACTTCGACGTCACGCCCGAGGGCGAGACGCGGGTGATCGTCCGCTACATCGGCAGCGGGCACTTCAGCGGCACGCTGCGCTTCTACCCCTACGACGAGTCGGCTCCGGCGATCCACGGCGTCGGCACTTTCGTCCAGTGCACCGCGGTGGATCGCTACCACTTCAACGCCGACGGGCTCATGTACGAGGGGGAGACGCTGTTCGACCTGCTCGACGCCACCCAGTCGGCCGGCGTGCTTCCCTCGGACGACAGTTGGCTCTTCCGCGCGCTGATGGGAGCCTCGCGGTTGCCCCGGCTGGTGCAGGATGCCCGTCGCGCGCTGCGTCTTGGCTGATCAGGCGGGGTGAGTTGACGCTCAGGAAAATTTATTAGACCTGAGCGGAACAGACTCAACCTTGACGGCGTTGGAAAACACGACAAGCATTTTCGGCGGGCGTTTGTGAGGCCCGTCACTGACCCCGAATGGAGGTGTCGTGGACTCTTTCAACCCGACCACCAAGACGCAGGCAGCCCTGACCGCCGCATTGCAGACGGCCACCGTCGCCGGCAACCCCGAAATCCGGCCTGCGCACCTGCTGCAGGCCCTGCTGACCCAGAACGACGGCATCGCGGCGCCGCTGCTGGAGGCGGTCGGGGTGAACCCCGCGACGGTCCGGACCGAGGCGCAACGGCTGATCGACCTGGCGCCGCAGGTCACCAACTCCAACACCCAGCCGCAGCTGTCCCGCGACGCCCTGGCGGCGATCACCGTTGCCCAGCAGCTGGCCACCGAACTCGACGACGAGTACGTCTCGACCGAGCACCTGATGGTGGGCCTGGCCACCGGTGACTCCGATGTCGCCAAGCTGCTGACCGGCCACGGCGCCTCTCCGCAGGCATTGCGCGAAGCGTTCGTGAAGGTGCGCGGCAGCGCGCGGGTCACCAGCGCGGACCCCGAGGCCAGCTACCAGGCGCTGGAGAAGTACTCCACCGATCTGACCGCACGCGCGCGTGAGGGCAAGCTGGACCCGGTGATCGGGCGCGACACCGAGATCCGCCGGGTGGTGCAGGTTTTGAGCCGGCGCACCAAGAACAACCCGGTGCTCATCGGTGAGCCCGGCGTCGGCAAAACCGCGATCGTCGAGGGGCTGGCGCAGCGCATCGTCGCCGGCGACGTTCCCGAGAGCCTGCGCGACAAGACCGTCGTCAGCCTGGACCTGGGTTCGATGGTGGCGGGCGCCAAGTACCGCGGCGAGTTCGAAGAACGCCTCAAGGCCGTCCTGGACGAGATCAAGGAGTCGGCCGGACAGATCATCACGTTCATCGACGAGCTGCACACCATCGTGGGCGCCGGTGCCACCGGCGAGGGCGCGATGGACGCCGGCAACATGATCAAGCCGATGCTCGCGCGCGGCGAGCTGCGGCTGGTGGGCGCGACCACGCTCGAGGAGTACCGCAAGTACATCGAGAAGGACGCCGCCCTGGAGCGCCGTTTCCAGCAGGTGTACGTCGGCGAACCGTCGGCGGAGGACACCATCGGCATCCTGCGCGGCCTCAAGGACCGCTACGAAGTCCACCACGGGGTGCGCATCACCGACTCGGCGCTGGTCGCCGCGGCCACGCTGTCCGACCGCTACATCACCGCCCGATTCCTGCCGGACAAGGCCATCGACCTGGTCGACGAGGCGGCTTCGCGGCTGCGCATGGAGATCGACTCCCGGCCGGTCGAGATCGACGAGGTCGAGCGCCTGGTGCGGCGCCTGGAGATCGAAGAGATGGCGCTGAGCAAAGAGGAGGACGAGGCCTCCAAGGACCGGCTGGTCAAGCTGCGCGCCGAATTGGCCGACCACAAGGAGAAGCTCGCCGAGCTGACGGCCCGGTGGCAGAACGAGAAGAACTCCATCGACGTGGTCCGCGAGCTCAAGGAGCAGCTCGAGGCGTTGCGTGGCGAGTCCGACCGTGCCGAACGCGACGGCGACCTGGCCAAGGCCGCCGAGCTGCGCTACGGCCGGATCCCGGAGGTGGAGAAGAAGCTCGACGCCGCGCTGCCGGTGGCTCACGCTCAAGAAGACCTCATGCTCAAAGAAGAGGTCGGCCCCGACGACATCGCCGATGTGGTGAGCGCCTGGACGGGCATCCCGGCAGGCCGACTGCTGGAGGGCGAGACCGCCAAGCTGCTGCGGATGGAGGACGAGCTCGGCAAGCGGGTCGTCGGTCAGCGCAAGCCGGTGCAGGCGGTCTCGGACGCGGTGCGGCGCAGCCGGGCCGGTGTCGCCGACCCCAACCGGCCGACGGGCTCCTTCCTGTTCCTGGGCCCGACCGGCGTCGGCAAGACCGAGCTGGCCAAGGCGCTGGCCGACTTCCTGTTCGACGACGAACGGGCCATGGTCCGCATCGACATGAGCGAATACGGCGAGAAGCACTCGGTGGCTCGCCTGGTCGGCGCGCCTCCCGGTTACGTCGGTTACGACCAGGGCGGTCAGCTGACCGAGGCGGTGCGCCGCCGGCCCTACACGGTGGTGCTGTTCGACGAAGTCGAAAAGGCGCACCCGGACGTGTTCGACGTGCTGCTGCAGGTCCTCGACGAGGGCCGGCTCACCGACGGCCAGGGCCGCACGGTGGACTTCCGCAACACCATCTTGATCCTGACGTCCAACCTGGGTTCGGGGGGCACCGACGACGAGGTGATGGCAGCGGTGCGGTCCGCGTTCAAGCCGGAGTTCATCAACCGGCTCGACGACGTGCTCATCTTCGAGGGTCTCAACCCCGAGGAACTGGTCCAGATCGTCGACATCCAGCTGCAGCAGCTGGCCAAGCGCCTGGCGCAACGGCGGCTGACGATCGAGGTCTCCTTGGAGGCCAAGAAGTGGCTGGCCCGCCGTGGCTTCGACCCGGTCTACGGGGCGCGCCCCCTGCGCCGGCTCATCCAGCAGGCCATCGGCGACCAGCTCGCCAAGATGCTGCTGGCTGGCGAGGTGCACGACGGCGACGTGGTGCCGGTCAACATCAGCGCGGACGGCGAGTCGCTGATCCTGGGCTGAGCCCATCCAGACGGCACGGCCCCCGGAGACGATCCGGGGGCCGTGACGTAGGACGCTTGCTTTGCAGGTGCGGTGTACTGGCTGATCGGTTAGCCTTGCCGTTACTGAGAAATTGCCGCGAGTTTCGGGTAGTGGGCGTTCTATCGGAGGGGTGATCATGGCAAGTCGTCGCCATCGGCTGGTGGGTGCCGTCGGCGCCGCGGGCGCATTGCTGGCGCTGAGCACGCCGGCCCCCGCCGCTCACGCCGACTGGGACGACCTGCTGCAGCCCCTGATCGACGCGATCAGCTGGGTAGACCCGGGTATCGCCGCCGACACCGATCCGGGTTCGGCCCTGGCCTCACTGGACACCCTGTTCAACGGCTGGTACCAGGACCTGGTCTACAACCCGCTGAACAGCATCGCGCCGTGGCTGTTCGGCCCGGATGTCGCCGGCAGCGCCGCCGACTACGGCCCGGACACCCCGCTCGCCGATCTCCCCACCAGCTTCACCGTCCCGATGGACGTCAACCTGGTCACTCAGCCGGTCATCAACGTCTCCGTCGGCGGCGGCCCGGAGCCCGAGGTCCTGGTCGACACCGGCGCCGCCGGGCTGGTCATGCCGATCTGGAACATCAACCCCTTCGGCATCACCGGCCTGCCGACCGGCTTCAACATCGGCCAATTCGGCGGCTACCTGAACTACTTCTACCTGGAACTGCCCACGACGGTCACCTTCAGCGGCTTCGATCAGGACGGTGTCGCGGGTACGGTCACCGCCGACACCTCGGTCGCCGCGGTGCTGTTCGCTTTCCCGGCGGACTTCAACATCTTCGGCCCGTGGTCCATCCACGACTACCTGGCCGGATCCTCCACCGGCATCTTGGGCATCGGGCCCAACGCGCTCGGCCCCACCCCCGACCACATTCCGACCGCGGACCTGCCCGGCGAGCTGGGTCGCGGTGTGCTGATCGACCAGCCCGGCGGGGAACTGGTCTTCGGGGCCAACCCGCTGGACGGCGGGATCGCCGTCGAGGGTGCGCCGTGGTCCACCCTGTACGTGAGCCTCAACGGCGCCACGCCTCAGGCGGTCAACGGCGTGATCGACTCCGGCGGGGTGTTCGGAACCATGCCGGCGTCGGTGCTGAGCAACGCAGGTATCACACCGACGTCCACCGGTACCCTCCCGGACGGGACGCTGATCCGCGTCTTCACCCCCGGCGGTCAGCTGCTCTACTCCTACACCGTGAGCTCGTCGACCTACTCGAACAACCCCGTTGACGCCTCGACCCGTGGCCCGGTGGTGATCAGCGGCACCAGCATGAACACCGGTAACCTGCCGTTCGCGATGGAGCCGATCTACGTCTCCTACGACACCGGGCAGACCATCTTCGGCGGCGTCGCGCCGGGCACCCTGGAATTGTGACGTTGACCTGTTGGAACAGTGCTGATACACGGTTGTGACCTGCGAGCATTCTCGGTTCGGGCCCGAGAGCAGATACGCTAGGCACAATGGTCCCGCTTTGGTTCACGCTGTCCGCGCTGTGCTTCGTCGGCGCGGCGGTACTGCTGTACGTGGACATCGACCAGCGGCGCGGCCGCAGCCGGCGCCGTAAGTCCTGGGCACGGTCGCACGGCTTCGACTTCGAACCGGAATCCACCGAGATCCTGCGCCGCTGGAGCCGCGGCGTGATATCGAGCGTGGGCGGCGAGGCGCCGGTGCGCAACGTGGTGCTCGGCCAGATCCGCGGCGAGGCCGTCTACATCTTCGACCTCGACGAAGTGGCCACGGTGATCGCCCTGCATCGCAAGGTCGCCACCAACGTCGTGGTCGATGTGCGGCTCAAGGGCCTCAAGGAGCCCCGCGAGAACGACATCTGGCTGCTCGGGGCGATCGGCCCCCGCATGGTGTACTCCACCAACCTCGACGCGGCACGCCGGGCCTGCGACCGGCGGATGGTCACCTTCGCCCACAGCGCTCCCGACTGCGCGGAAATCATGTGGAACGAGGAGAACTGGACGCTGGTGAGCATGCCCATCACCAGCACCCGCAGCCAGTGGGACGAGGGCCTGCGCAGCGTCCGCCAGTTCAACGACCTCCTGCGGGTGCTGCCGCCGGCCCCGCGCCGCCAGGCCGCTGAGGCCGCCCCGAGCCGCCGCAACGGCCAGCCCAGCCGCCCGCTGGGACCGCCGAGCGCCGAGGCAGCCGACGACAATGCCGCCGACCAACCCGCATCGCGGGCGCCCGCGTCCGCTCCGGGCGAGCCGGCGCCGCGCCGCCGGGCGAGCCGGGACGCCGCCTCGGACGGGCGTTCGGCCAAGGGCGGTCACAACGTGCGACAGACCGCGCACTATCAGCGCTGACGGCCGACGCCGGTAGATACCGGCGGCTTGGTTACGCTGACGGGCATGTCTCGCCCCGTCGCCGTGGTCACCGGGCCCACCTCTGGGCTGGGCGCCGGCTACGCGCGCCGCTTCGCCGCCGACGGACATGACCTGGTGCTGGTCGCCCGCGATGTCGAGCGCCTGGAAGCACTGGCCGCCGAGCTGCGCGACGCTCACGGAGCCGCCGTCGAGGTACTGCCCGCGGACCTGGCCGAGGCCGCGGGGCGCGCGCGTGTCGCCGAGCGCCTGGCCGCCGGGGTGCAGGTATTGGTCAACAACGCCGGATTCGGCACGGCCGGGGAGTTCTGGACCGCCGACCCTGCGCTGCTGCAGGCGCAGCTGGACGTCAACGTCACCGCGGTGATGCAGCTGACCCGGGCCGCGCTGCCCGCGATGATCGACAAGGGCGCCGGCCGCGTCATCAACATCGCCAGCGTCGCCGGGCTGCTGTCGGGACGCGGCTCGACCTACTCGGCATCCAAAGCCTGGGTGGTGTCGTTCACCGAGGGGCTGGCCGGGGGCCTGCACGGCACCGGCGTCGGCATCCATGTGGTCTGCCCCGGATACGTCCACACCGAATTCCACCAGCGGGCCGGCATCGACATGGCCACCCTGCCGTCGTTTCTGTGGATGGAGGTCGACGACGTGGTCGCGGGGAGTCTGGCCGACATCGCCCGGGGTGAGGTGGTCAGCGTCCCGGGCCTGCAGTACAAGGCATTGGCAGGCGTCAGCCGACTGGTTCCGCGCGGGCTGTCGCGGACGCTGACCAACAAATTCGGGAGGGGCCGTGGCCGCACTTAACAAGGACGAACGTGACGAGCTGGCCGCGCTGGTGCGCAAGCTGTCGGTGGTGCACGGCCGCGTGACGCTGTCCTCGGGAGCCGAAGCCGACTACTACGTCGACCTTCGCCGTTCCACCCTGCACCACCGCGCCGGTGCCCTGATCGGACGGCTGGTCCGTCAGCTCACCGATGACTGGGACTATGTCGCGGTGGGCGGCCTGACCCTGGGCGCCGACCCGGTGGCGACCGCCGTCATGCACGCCCCGGGCCGCCCGATCGACGCATTCGTGGTGCGCAAATCGGTGAAAACCCATGGCATGCAGCGCCTTATCGAAGGATTCGACGTCGCCGGCCACCCGGTGCTGGTGGTCGAGGACACCAGCACCACCGGCGGGTCGGCGCTGACGGCGGTGCGGGCGGTGCGGGAAGCCGGCGGTCACGTGGTGGGCGTGGCCACCGTGGTCGACCGTGCCACCGGAGCAGCCGAGGCCATCGAGGCCGAGGGCGTGCCCTACCGCAGTGTGCTCGGACTGGCCGAGCTGGGGCTGGACTGAACGCACCGAGGACGGTTGTGCGGAGTCTGATCGCGCTGGTGTCGGCGCTGGCCGTTGCCTGCGTCGCGGCCTGCGGGGGCTCGGAACCGGCCGGCCCCTACGGCGCTCAAGGCACCCGGCTGGGTTCGCCGCTGACCTTCCTCGGCTGGGAGATCACCCTGTCGAACCTGCGCTGGGAAGTCGACTACGCCCTGATCGACGTCAAGGCCGAGGTCGCCGAGGAGCACGGGGCCCACGCCGCGCCCGGCGATCTGCGGTTCGGGGTGTACGGCACTCCCTCGCACCCGATCGAGGCCACCGGACTGGGCAGCTGCAAGCTGCTGGGCGAGCTGGTGCCGGCGCCGCTGTCGGCCCCGCAACCCGATCGGCTGAGCGGCACCGTGTGCCTGGGTCCGCTCAAGGAACGCAGCGCCCTGCGCGGGATCTACCTCTATTCGCCCGGCGACCGGATCAAAGACACCACGGTCGCCTACGCCGCCGCCTTCCCGGTGGGGCTGGCGCCGGTCAACCCCGCCGACACCGGTCTGCTGCTCACCGCCCAGGGCGTGGCCGCCTACCGCGCCGACGGCGTGCCGCTGGCCCCGACCGCCCTGGGCGACCCGAAGGCGTTCACCGGCAACGGCTACATGGTGTTGAGCCTGACGGCCGACGCGGTGCCCGGCCAGTACCGTGACGAGGCAGTAGCGCGGGGCGGGCCGCTGATGCTGGTCGCCGGGCCGTCGACACCGATGCCCGGGTTGGGGCCGGACTGCCTGGCGGTCGGGTCATCGGTGCTGATCCTGCCGGAGGCATCGCTGAACTCAGTACACGTCCCCGCCGCCTTGTGTACGCACGGCGAGATCAACGCCGCGCTGCTCTACCCCTCGGTCTCGGTGGTGGGCACGCATGCCGCCGTGTGGACCACGGCATGACCGAGGGCTCGGATGGGCCCGGCCCCACCGAGTGGTTCTCGCCGGCCAACGGGGTGGGTCCGTGGCCCGGCCCGCTGCCCAGCGACCCGCGGTACGACCCGGAGCTGCTGCGCGACGGCGATGGCCGCAACGTCGTCGATGCCTACCGCTACTGGACCCGCGAGGCGATCATCGCCGACATCGATCGGCGGCGGCATCGGCTGCACATCGCCATCGAGAATTTCGGGCACGACGCCAACATCGGCTCGGTGGTGCGCACCGCCAACGCCTTCGCCGTGCACACCGTGCACATCGTCGGCCGCCGTCGCTGGAACCGGCGCGGCGCCATGGTCACCGACCGCTACCAACGACTGCTGCATCACGACACCGCGGCTGACCTACTGACTTTCGCCGCACAGCACGGGCTGACCGTGGTAGCGGCGGACAATGTCGCCGGGGCGGTGCGGCTTGAGCAGACCGCGCTGCCACTCGACTGCCTGCTGGTCTTCGGCAGCGAAGGACTCGGCATCAGCGACGAGATGCGCGCCGGCGCCGACCTCACGGTGGCCATCGCGCAGTTCGGGTCGACCCGCAGCATCAACGTCGGGGTGGCCGCCGGGATCGTGATGCACGCCTGGATCGCCCAACACGGAGACCTCGACCGCGCCTGGTGATCGGGGCCCGGGCCTCACGAGCCGTACTCGGTTAACTCGGGAGATCCTCGCTCGGCTTTTGCGGCAAGATCAACGGCTATGGACCACCTCTGGGCAAACCGTGCCGCCAGCGCCGAAGCCGCGGTCACCGCACGTCACCTCAGGCCGCTGTGGCACCTGCCCGGCACCCAGCTCGGCGTCGTGGCCTGGCCGCCGATCAAGCGCGCCCCGCATTGGCACTACTGGTGGCAGGCGCATCTGCTGGACTGCCTGATCGACGCCCAGCTGCGGGATCCGCAGCCCGAACGGGCCACCCGCATCAAGCGGCAGATCCGGACCCACCGGTTGCGCAACGTGGGCCGCTGGACCAACGCCTACTACGACGACATGGCCTGGCTGGCACTGGCGATCCAGCGGGCGGCCACAGTCATCGGCGTGGACCGGCGCCGCGCCTTGGGCACCTTGACGCGCCAGTTGACCGACTCCTGGATGCCCGAAGCCGGCGGCGGCATCCCGTGGCGCAAGGACGAACAGTTCACCGAACCGTTCTTCAACGCGCCGGCCAACGGCCCCGCCGGAATCTTCCTGGCCCGCGAACCGGGGTGGCTGCCTCGCGCCGTGGAGATGGGCGACTGGATTGATGCCACGCTGATCGATCCGGAGACCCACCTGGTGTTCGACGGCATCCGCGGCGGCTCGTTGGTGCGGGCGCAGTACACCTACTGCCAGGGCGTGGTGCTGGGGTTGGAGACCGAACTGGCCGCACGCACCGGTGCACCGCGACACGCCGAGCGGGTCCACCGCCTGGTGGCCGCGGTGCGTGAGCACATGGCACCCGGCGGGGTGATCAAGGGTGCCGGTGGCGGCGACGGCGGGCTGTTCGCCGGGATCACCGCCCGCTACCTGGCATTGGTGGCCACCGCGCTGCCCGGGGACAGCGCGGCCGACACCGAGGCACGCGACACCGCGGCACAGCTGGTGTTGTCGTCGGCGAAGTCGGCGTGGGACTACCGGCAGTCGGTGAACGGACTACCGCTGTTCGGTGCGTTCTGGGACCGGGCCGCCGAGGTGCCCCGGGGCGACGGCGCGGTGGCCACCTCGATTGCCGGCGCGGTGTACGAATCCGAGGTCCCCGAGCGGGACCTGTCGGTGCAGTTGGGCGGTTGGATGCTGATGGAGGCCGCGGCAAGTCTGCGTTGACTCTGCGCTGACCAGCCGCCCTACTCGGAGTTCTGCGTGGTGAGCGCAGAGTCAGCGTCACCCGAGGGGGCCCTGCGCCGGGACAGATACGCCTTGACCCCCGAGTAGATCGCCGGAAGCAGCGAGACGAACAGAATCCCGATGATGATCAATTCCAGGTGGTCGGTGATACCCGGCACCTTGGTGCCCAGCCAATACCCCGTCAGGGTCATCCCGGCGCCCCACAGGACGCCACCGACGATGTCGAACGCCAAGTAGACCGGGTAACGCATGTAGGACACGCCGGCGATCGCCGGGACGAACGTCCTGGCGAACGGTACGAAGCGGGCCAGGATGATCGCGGCCGGGCCGTACTTCTCGAAGAAGGCGTGCGAATCGGTCACGTAGTGCTTCTTGAAGAAGCGGGAGTCCTCTTTTTTGAACAGGGCCGGGCCCAGGCGGCGGCCGATGAAGTAGCCGGTCTGGTCGCCCAAGATCGCCACGATCGCCACCGCGGGAGCCAGGACCCAGATGTCGGGGTTGCCGGCGGCGGCCAGCAGACCGCCGGTGACCAACAGCGATTCGCCGGGCAGCAGAGGAAACAGCAGGCCGGTTTCGACGAAGACGATCACCAGGATGGCCGGCAGGACCGCGTGCTCGAACAGGCCGCCCTGCCCGATCCAGTACATCGGGTCCAATATGTGGGGCATCGCCGCCACCGTCATGCTCATGAGGCCCCAACATACCGGTGTCGTGGGAGATTAACCGTTGGGGATACTGGGGGGACACCGTTTGCACCCAGGAGGAGAGAGTTCCATGCCCATCGCCACCCCCGAGGTCTACGCCGAGATGCTGGCCCGCGCCAAGGAGAACTCCTACGCGTTCCCGGCGATCAACTGCACATCGTCGGAGACCATCAACGCGGCGATCAAGGGCTTTGCCGACGCCGGCAGCGACGGCATCATCCAGTTCTCCACCGGCGGCGCGGAATTCGGCTCCGGTCTGGGTGTCAAGGACATGGTGACCGGGGCGGTGGCACTGGCCGAATTCGCCCACGTCATCGCCGCCAAATACCCCATCAACGTGGCCCTGCACACCGACCACTGCCCGAAGGACAAGCTGGACGGATTCGTGCGGCCGCTGCTGGCGATCTCGGCTGACCGGGTCAAGGCCGGCCAGAACCCGCTGTTCCAGTCCCACATGTGGGACGGCTCGGCCGTGCCGATCGACGAGAACCTGACCATCGCGCAGGAGCTGCTGGCGCAGGCGGTGGCCGCCAAGATCATCCTCGAGGTCGAGATCGGCGTGGTCGGCGGCGAAGAGGACGGCGTCGAAGCCGAGATCAACGAGAAGCTCTACACCTCGCCGGAGGACTTCGAGAAGACCGTCGCCGCCCTCGGCGCCGGCGAGCAGGGCCAGTACCTGCTGGCCGCCACCTTCGGCAACGTGCACGGCGTCTACAAGCCGGGCAACGTGGTGCTTCGCCCGGACATCCTGGCCGAGGGTCAGAAGGTCGCGTCGGCCAAGCTGGGCCTGGCCGAGGGCTCCAAGCCGTTCGACTTCGTCTTCCACGGCGGCTCGGGTTCGCTGAAGTCCGAGATCGAGGAGGCGCTGCGCTACGGGGTGGTGAAGATGAACGTCGACACCGACACCCAGTACGCGTTCACCCGGCCGGTTGCCGCGCACATGTTCACCAACTACGACGGTGTGCTCAAGGTGGACGGCGAGGTCGGCAACAAGAAGACCTACGACCCGCGCAGCTACCTGAAGAAGGCCGAGGCGTCCATGACCGAGCGCGTCATCGAGGCCTGCAACGACCTGCACAGCGCCGGCAAGGCCCTGGCCTGAGTCGTTGACTCTGCGTCCACGGCGGGGAAGTTCGAGTACGCCCCCGCCGTAGGCGCTGAGTCAACGAACGTCATCAACTGCCGTGCGACTGGCAGATCTTCCACTGGTCGTCACGGAACTGCAGGTCGAAGCTGCGGGTTGAGCGCACCCGCGGCTCGTAGGCCATGAACGCGGTGACGTTGGCCTCGGCGTGGCCGTCGTTGACCACCACCTCGTCGATGCTGGCGACCACCGGGTACTGCTTGGCCGCCGCGATCCGACGGTAGGTCTCGTCCCAGACCTTCTGGTCGTAGTTGACGTAGCGGTCGCGGATGTCACCGCAGGTGAGACTGCGCAGCGCCGCCAGATCGCCGTTCTGCGTGGCGATGTCGAAACTTTGGATCGTGGACCGGACGTGTTCCTCCTGCGAGGCCGCCTGGCGGGTTTCGCGGGTCAGCCACAGCGTGCCCAGCACGGCGATCACCGCGAGCGCCAGGATGATCAGGATCACCGCCATCACCCAGCCCCAGCTGCGCGAGACGGTGCTCGGCAGCTTGGTGCCGACCCGTGCCGGAATCTGTTGCGGTATCGCCTTGCCCGCGTCATCGCTCTGCTGAGCGATCAGTTCGGTCTCGGCATCGTCCACCGACGGGATGACTTCGGTGTGCCCGGCGTCGAACCCGGGAGCGGTGAACCTGCGCTCCGGTGAACCGTCGGTGCCGGGCGTGGCCTCGGTGGCGATCACCTCGGTGACAGCCTCGGCGTCGGACTCTGCGGCCGGCTGTGCACCGTCGGCGATCTCGTCGTCCGCCGCGGCGACGGGATGGGCTTCGGTGACCTGCTCGTCACCGTCGGGCTGCTCGCTGGAAGCGGCGGCGACACCCTCGGTCGGTTCGGTGTTGTCCGATTCCGGTGGGTTCGGCATGAGTGGCTATGTCCTCCGGCTCGTCGGAATCCGCTGACGCTATGGGGAAGCTTACTGACCGAACCTGACGGGCTCTCAAAGCCGCGCGCGGCGTCAGCGCCCGAACGGGCAGCGCACACCCTGGCCGGCGGGCTCCACCTGCACCGTGGCGTGGGTCAGGCCGCGGGCGGCCAGGACGGCCTGTGCGTCAGCCAGCACCCGGCCCGGATCAGCGCCGGCGCCCAGGTGCGCGGTGGCCATGTCCTGTCCCGGAACCAGCGTCCACACGTGCAGATCGTGAACGTCGGTGACACCGTCGATGCCGGCGAGTGCCGCGCGGAGTTCCGCGACGTCGATGTGGCTCGGTGAGGCCTCCGAGAGAATGCGCAGTGCCGCCCCCGCCAGGGCGAACGCGCGCGGCAACACCCACAGCGCGACGAAGACCGCGACCACCACGTCGGCGTAGGGCCACCCGGTGGTGAGGGTGACCACCCCGGCGATCAGCACACCCACGCTGCCGACGGTGTCGGCCAGCACCTCCATGTACGCGCCGCGCACCGCCAGACTCACCGTGGAGTGGGACCGCAACAGCGCGGCGACCCCGAGGTTGACGACCAGGCCGGCCAGTGCCACCACGATCATCGGCACACCGGGCACGTCGGGCGCGGTACCGATGCGGCGGATCGCCTCGGTGAGGATGAACGTCGCCACCCCGATCAGCAGCACCGCGTTGGCGACCGCGGTGAAGACCTCGGCGCGGTGCCAGCCGTAGGTGTGCGACGCCGGTGTGCTGCCGCGCCGGGCCAGCATCACCGCCGCCGCCCCCATGAACAGGGCGGCCAGGTCGGTCAGCAGATGGCCGGCGTCAGCCAGCAGCGCCATCGAATTGATCAGGATCGCGGTGGTCAGCTCGACGGCGAAGAACGCAGTCAGGATCGCGGCGCCGATGACCATCCGCGACAGTCGGGTGTCGGTGGTGGTGTGCTCGTGACCAGAGCCCATGGGAGGTGAATATAGGCGGGCGGGCCCGCCGCCGGGTGAAGTCGGGTTGCGGCCGCCCGCGATGCCGGGCCCTATCAGAACCAGGCGTTCCAGAACTGGGTCAGGCTCAGCCCCCACGAGACCAGCAGCCGCGGCACGGCGAAGAGGTCGAAGAACCACAACACCAGTGCGAAGAACTTCTGGCTCAACGCCGGAGAGGCGAACAGCAGCACCACCAGCGCCAACAGGCCCCACTGCTGGAACGGTGCCACGGCGCGGCGGGTCGCCGGACTCAAGTGCGGCTCCAGCGCGCCGTAGCCGTCCAGCCCCGGCACCGGCAGCAGATTGAGCACCAGCGCGGTCACCTGCAGGAAGCCCAGAAACGCCACCCCGGACCAGAACACCGGATGAGCGGGGTCGTAGAGCGCGCGCGTGACGCCCAACAGCAGCGCCGCGAGCAGCAGATTGGCCGCCGGGCCCGCCAGGCTGACCAGGCTGCGCCGCCGCGGCGTCATCGCCGATGTCTGAACGTAAACGGCCCCGCCCGGCAGCCCGATCCCGCCCAGCGCGATGACCAGCAGTGGCAGCACCAGTGAGAGGCCGGGATGGGTGTATCGCAAAGGGTTGAGGGTCAGATAGCCGCGCATCTCCGCACCGCGGTCACCGAACCGCCAGGCGGTGTAGGCGTGGCCGAACTCGTGCAGGCACAGCGAGACCAGCCAACCGGCGATGACGAGCACGAACACCCCGGCGTAGGCCGGCGGCCCGATCTCCTCGCCCGCCCGCCAGGCCAGTGCGCCGCCGACGGCGGCCAGCGCCACCAGACCCAGGAACACCGGGCTGGGCCGGACCGCCCGGCCGCGCAGGGGTTGCACGTTCACCGCCCGAACCTATCGACTTCGCCGGAGCGTCGCCGGCCCGGCCCGCGCGGTCATCGCACGAGCAGCCAGTCCTCGATGTGGCGGTAGAAGGTGGATCGCTTCACGGTACGGCTGCCACAGACCCCGTCGCGTACCACCAGCGCGCCGGTGGTGCCCAGCTGTGCCGCCCGGCCCGCCACCCAGTGCCGTACCCGGCGGCGCCGGGGCAGCACCGCGGCGCGCACACCCGGGGCGGTGCCGGTCGGCTCGATCACCACACCGGCGACGTCCCCGTCGAACAGGGCGGTGTCATCGACGATGCCCTCCCCGTGCAGCACCTCGGCGCCGTCCACCGGCAGCCAGCGCGCGGTGCCCACCAGGACGGTCCCGGCGTCGTCACGGACCAGCGGCACCGGCTGGGCGGCGCCCCGCAGGGCCCGCCGCGCGGCCCGCCATCCCGCCGGCAGCCGGTAGGCCGCGGTTGCCGGTGTCCGGCCCCTGGGCGCATACCCCACCTCGACGTCGAGCCGGTCGGTGCGCAGCAGCCGGGTCGCCAGGCGCGCCAAGTCGGCGTCGGCGCCCACGACCACCAGCCGGCGGTACCGGTCGATGGCCGCGTCGAAGTCCTCGCGGCCGCCACCGTCGCCGAACCGCATGGTGGGCAGCCCCCGCAAAGGGCGCGGCAGCGGCCGTCCGTCGAACACTAAGACGGCGGTTTGCGGCGCCGTCACAGGCGCTCCGTGCCGTTAGTGGTGTTCAACACGCTCCTCGTGAATCGCTTCAGATAGGCTCAGTCCCCGGCTGGACCACAGTAAGCCAAGACAGTTAGCGAGAAATCCATGCCGGCAATCGTCGTCATCGGCGCCCAATGGGGTGACGAGGGCAAAGGGAAAGCGACCGACCTACTCGGCGAACGAGTGCAGTGGGTGGTGCGCTACCAGGGCGGCAACAACGCCGGCCACACCGTGGTTCTGCCCACCGGGGAGAACTTCGCACTGCACCTGATCCCCTCAGGGGTGCTGTCGCCGCACGTCACCAACGTGATCGGCAACGGTGTGGTGGTCGATCCGGGTGTGCTGCTCGAGGAGCTGGCGGGCTTGGAGGGCCGCGGCGTCGACACCTCCCGGCTGCTGATCTCCGCCGATGCGCACCTGCTGATGCCCTACCACGTCGCCATCGACAAGGTGACCGAGCGCTACATGGGCAGCAAGAAGATCGGCACCACCGGTCGCGGCATCGGCCCCTGCTACCAGGACAAGATCGCCCGGATCGGGATCCGGGTCGCCGACGTGCTCGACCAGGAGTCGCTGGCCGCCAAGATCGAAGCCGCCCTGGACTTCAAGAACCAGGTGCTGGTCAAGATCTACAACCGCAAGGCGCTGGAGCCCGAGCAGGTCCTCGAAGACCTGCTGGAGCAGGCCGAGGGTTTCAAGCACCGGATCGCCGACACCAGCCTGCTGCTCGGCGCCGCGCTGGACCGCGGCGAGAACGTGCTGCTGGAAGGCTCGCAGGGCACCCTGCTCGACGTCGACCACGGCACCTACCCCTACGTGACGTCGAGCAACCCGACCGCGGGCGGGGCAGCCGTGGGTTCGGGTGTCGGGCCGACGCGCATCACCACGGTGCTGGGCATCCTCAAGGCCTACACCACCCGGGTCGGTTCGGGACCGTTCCCCACCGAGCTGTTCGACGCCCACGGCGAGTACCTGTCCAAGACCGGCGGTGAAGTCGGGGTGACCACCGGGCGCCGGCGTCGGTGCGGCTGGTTCGACGCGGTGATCGCCCGCTACGCCACCCGGGTCAACGGCATCACCGACTACTTCCTGACCAAACTCGATGTGCTCTCCAGCTTGGAGACGGTCCCGGTCTGCGTCGGCTACACCGTGGACGGCAAACGCACCGACGAGCTGCCGATGACGCAGGAGGAGTTCGCCCGCGCCGAGCCGGTCTACGAGGAACTGCCTGGCTGGTGGGAGGACATCTCCGAGGCCCGCACGTTCGAGGAGTTGCCCGCCAACGCACGCGACTACGTCTCGCGGGTCGAGGAGATCGCCGGTGCGCAGATCTCCTGCATCGGGGTCGGTCCCGGCCGGGAACAGACCATCGTGCGCCGCGACGTTGTCAGGGATCGGGCGTGAGCGAGCCGCGGCCGGAGGATCTCGACCCCGACTACGCCACCCACGGGGGTTTCCCCGACTACGCGGTGGTCGACCCGAGCCCGGGTTTCGTCCGGTTCCTGACCACCATGCGGCGGCTGCAGGATCTGGCGGTGTCCACCGACCCCGACGACAGCACCTGGGACGACGCCGCCGATCGTGCCGAGGCGTTGGTGGGGCTGCTGGAGCGGTTTCCGGCGCCCGAGGGTGTGGCCCCGGCTGGGCGGGCGCCTTCCCTGGAGGGCATGGGCAGCCTGTTGATGCCGCCGTGGCGCATCACCCGGTTCGACCCCGACGGTGTCTCGATGTCCGGGTCGTTCAGCCGCTTCCACGTGGGCGGCAACTCCGCGGTGCACGGCGGTGTGCTGCCGCTGCTGTTCGACTGGATGTTCGGGATGGTGGTACACGCCGCGAACCGGCCGATCAGCCGGACAGCGTTCCTGCATGTCGACTACCGCAAGGTCACGCCGATCAACACCCCGCTGCTCGCGCACGGCCGCATTGAGCGCGCCGAAGGGCGCAAGGCGTTCATCGGTGCCGAAATCACCGCCGCCGACGGCACCGTGCTGGCCGAGGCGCAGGGGCTGATGGTACGGCTGCTGCCGGGGCAGCCGTAGTGATGCGCAGCGCTCGGCTCTAGCGCCGGGCGCTGCGCTGCGGGCCGCTGAGCGTCATCGCCGCGAACAGCGTCAGCAGCGACGCGGCCGGCACCGTGTTGGCGATGCTGTCACGGACCCGGATATGCGCGCCGAAGGCAAGGACGAAGTACAGCGTCAACGCGGCGGTGGTCAGCCGTGCCAGCCGCGGAAACCGGTGGACCGACAGCAGCCCGACCGCCGCAGCGGCCTTGACGACCGGCAGGATCGGCCGGATCTCCTGCGGGCATCCGACGGTGTCGAGTGCTGTGGTGATGAACGGTGCCGGGATGGCGCACAGCGCCGCGTCGGCGGCTTGCAGGGCGGCCAGGCCCGTGTAGGTCCGCGGTGACGTCAGCACACTCATGGGACCGACTCTAGGCCTGGACGGTAAGGCCCGGCACCCCTGCGCGCAGCAAACAACCGGTCCGTTCCCGCAGGTTCGCCGGCGCTGCAGCACCGTCGGCGTTCCCCCTATCCTGGAGCGGCATGCAACATTGCTGGGGAGGGGGTGGCGGTGACGAGCGAGGCGGGCGAGATCGTGACCGAGCGGCTGGCCGCGGACGGTCCCAGCCGTACCAGGGTGGCGTTGCTCGGGTCCGGTGATCTCAGCCGTGAACTGGTCCGGGCGCTGCAGCGTCTGGGTGCCGAGGTGATCGCCGTCGACCGCTACGCCGATGCCCCGCTGCACGGGGTTGTCGATCGCACGGTGGTGGTCGACCTGGGCGACAACGACGAACTGGCGGCGGCCATCCGGTGGCTGCAGCCGAAATATGTGGTGGTGGGCTCGGAGGTGGTGGCCACCGATGCGCTGACCGCCGCCGTCGACACCGGCTTCACCCAGCTGGTGCCGGACATCCACGGGGCCCGGCTGGCCGCGGACCCCGAGCGGATGCGGCGGCTGGCGTCCGAGGAACTGGGCCTGCCCACGCCGCCCTTCTGGTTTGTCGGATCGGTTGAGGAACTGCGGGCGGTGGCCGAGCAGGCCGGCTATCCCATGTCGGTCAAACCGGTGGGCGGTGCGCTCGGGGAGGGCCGCTCGGTGATGGTGCGGGACAGCGATATCGAGCCGGCCTGGCAGCGTGCCGTGGCGGCCTGCGCCCCGGACGTACCGCCGCGGGTGTTGGCCGAGACGGTGGTGGAGGCCGACAGCGAGGTCACGCTGCTGGCGGTGCTCCGCGACGGCCACGACGGACCCGCCCTGGACTTCTGCGCACCGATCGGCCATCGCAGCATCGAGGAGCCGAACGGGCAGCTGACGGTGGAGTTCTGGCAGCCGCACCCGATGAGCCCCGTGGCCCTGGATGCGGCCAAGTCGATCACCGCGCGGGTCGCCCGGGCGCTGGGTGGCCGCGGCCTGT
The DNA here is from genome assembly GCF_000972925.1 of Mycobacterium sp. UM_Kg1. Lineage (NCBI taxonomy): Bacteria > Bacillati > Actinomycetota > Actinomycetes > Mycobacteriales > Mycobacteriaceae > Mycobacterium > Mycobacterium sp. UM_Kg1. The sequence goes on from NZ_JRMK01000019.1 coordinate 42,010, forward strand.
TCGGGGTGGAACTGCTGGTACACGGCGACGAGGTGTACTTCGGCGGGGTCACGGTGCGCCCCTACGATGCCGCGCTGCTGACGTTGCGCACCCAGCGGCTCTCCGGTTTCGAGCTGCAGGCGCGCGGGATCTTGGGCATGGTGACCGACACCATCATGGTCTCACCCGGCGCCGCCCGGCTGATCTACTCTCGCCACGGCGCCGGCACCGCGGCCGTCACCACTTCGGACAGCGTGGCGGTGGTCGCCGATGCACTCAGCGTGACCGAAAGTGACGTTGTGCTGTTCGGTCACCATGAAGGCCACCCCCGCCGCCGGCTGGGCTTGGCGCTTGCCACCGGGCCAGACGTCGCGGTCGCGCGCGACCGCGCGGCGCGGGTGGCCACCGTGCTGGGCTCGCTCTGGCCCTGACCCCCCGTGGCGGGAAACCGCCCCAGGTGCGACACTTCCGCAGGTGAGCTACGCAGGAGATATCACGCCCGAGCAGGCCTGGGAGATACTGCGCGACGACCCGGCGGCGACGCTCATCGACGTGCGGACCGACGCCGAGTGGCGCTTCGTGGGGCTACCCGACCTGTCCGCGCTGGGCCGCGAGGTGCTCTGCATCGAGTGGGTCCACTCCGACGGCACGCCCAACCGCGACTTCTCCCGCCAACTGGCGGCGCGGGTCACCGGCGGGCCCGCGATCTTCCTGTGTCGCTCCGGCAACCGCTCCATCGGGGCCGCTGAGACGGGTACCGCGCTGGGGCTGACCCCGTCCTACAACGTGCTCGACGGTTTCGAAGGCCACCTCGACGAGCAGGCTCACCGGGGCGCAACCGGCTGGCGGGCGGTCGGGCTGCCCTGGACGCAGTCATGAGCGAGCCCGGCCCCGCCCGCTCGGTCCGGCAGCCCAAACCGCTTCCCGAGGGAGTCAGTGCGGCCACCCTCGGCGTGCGCGGCGGCCTGCTGCGCACGCAGTTCGAGGAGACCGCCGAGGGACTGTTCCTCACCTCGGGGTATGTCTATGAGTCTGCGGCCGCTGCGGAGCGGGCATTCACCGGCGAAGTGGACCGCTTCGTCTACTCCCGCTACGGCAACCCGACGGTGTCGATGTTCGAGGAGCGGCTGCGGCTGATCGAGGGGGCGCCGGCGGCCTTCGCCACCGCCAGTGGCATGGCCGCGGTGTTCGTGGCGCTGGGCGCGCTGCTCAAGGCCGGTGATCGTCTGGTGGCCGCGCGCAGCCTGTTCGGGTCCTGCTTTGTGGTCTGCAACGAGATTCTGCCCCGCTGGGGGGTCGAGACCGTCTTCGTCGACGGCGAGGATCTGGCGCAGTGGGAGCAGGCGTTGTCGGTGCCCACCGATGCGGTGTTCTTCGAGACGCCGTCCAACCCGATGCAGTCGCTGGTGGACATCGCCGCGGTCACCGAGCTGGCTCATGCCGCCGGCGCGAAAGTGGTGCTGGACAACGTGTTCGCCACGCCGCTACTGCAGCAGGGGTTCCCGCTGGGGGTGGACGTCGTGGTGTATTCGGGCACCAAACACCTCGACGGGCAGGGGCGGGTCCTGGGTGGGGCGGTCCTGGGCGACCAGGACTACATCGACGGCCCTGTGCAGACCCTGATGCGTCACACCGGCCCGGCGCTGAGCGCCTTCAACGCGTGGGTCCTGTTGAAAGGCCTTGAAACGCTGGCTGTTCGGGTCGACTACGCGAACTCTGCGGCGCTGAAGATCGCGCAGTTCCTGGAGCAGCATCCGGCGGTGCGCTGGGTGCGTTACCCGTTCTTGGCGTCGCACCCGCAACACGATTTGGCGCGCAAGCAGATGTCGGGCGGCGGCACCGTCATCACTTTCGAGCTTGACAGTCCTGACAGTGCTGCCAAGCAGCGGGCCTTCGAGTTGTTGGACAAGCTGAAGCTGATCGACATCTCCAACAAC